>CALDNY010000249.1 GCA_937914685.1 uncultured Kordiimonadaceae bacterium | reverse complement strand
AGGATTTGGCCCTTGGTCGCCGGGGGCAATGCCCATAGGCTCCAAAGCCATGCCGCATTTGGGACAATCGCCAAAATGGTCTTGGATGATCTCTGGATGCATGGGGCAGGTATAAAGCGTGCCTTCTGGCATTTGTTCGGGCGGGGCTTGTTCGCCTAAAAATTGCTCTGGATTATTTTTAAATTTATCCAAACAATGGGAAGAACAGAAATAATAATCATCGGCGGAATATTCAATATGATGCTGAGCACCACTGACCGTGACGCTCATACCGCAAACAGGGTCTTTTTGCTGCAACTCTGTGCTTTCATTCATCTGCCTATCCTTAATCGCTTAATTATAAGGATATTATAGGCGCAAATGCAATAATGACTGTTACAGAACTCCTAGAAAGATTTATATTATTTACAGATCATCGATATATTTTCGCAATTTAGAATTCTTTAAACCTTTAAAATGGCTCGGGCTAAGCCCTGTGACCGATTTAAACTGATTGCTTAGGTGGGACAGGCTGCTATAGCCCGTTTGAAAGGAAATTTCAGTTAAGCTAAGCTCGTCATAAACCAATAGCTCTTTAACTTTTTCTATTTTTTGTAAAATGAAATATCGCTCTAAAGTGATGCCTTCAACTGACGAAAATAAACTGCTTAGATAATTATATTCATAGGCAATATGTTTGGTTAAATAGTCTGATAATTTTATATGATCTTGACCGTCAAGCTGGCGGACTAATTCTATGACACGCTTTTTGATGGTTTCAATTAACCTGCTTTTTTTGTCATTAATCAGCTCAAACCCAAGCTCTTCTAATTGCTTTTGCAGGGTTTCTGTTTGGGCGGGGCTGATGGTAATATCGCCCAAATCCACCTCGCCTAATGATACTGCCGCGCCGTTAAGGCCAAGCTTTGCCAATATGTCAGTGACGACAATATTGCAGCGATTACAAACCATATTTTTAATGTATAATTTCATAGTCCACGTTTAACTCAACATCAGCTTGGGTGGGATTGGTCCACATCAGACAATAGCCGCGCGCGCCGGGGGCGCTAAAGCTATTTTGATCACCGTCCGTTAGGTGTTCTGCGACGGGGAAGCTCACTTTATCATCTTCATGATAATGAATATTAAATTTCATAGCTTGGTTGCTTTTAAAATTATAATTGACCACTTGATCCGTCAAAAGATCCATACAAACCTCATGAACCTTGCCCGGCGCAATCACAGAATTATCCACAGCCGCCCAAGCCCCAAAAGTCCCCAAAGCCAAAACCCCACAAATTAAACCACTAAACCTAAATACCTTCATATTTCCATCCCTCTAATTTTTCATTTAAAACACTGATGTAAAACACTATGCGAGTTTTTGTGATGAGAGACAATATATTTAGCAGGAAAAATTGGTGCACCCGACGAGATTCGAACTCACGACCTCTGCCTTCGGAGGGCA
>CALDNY010000248.1 GCA_937914685.1 uncultured Kordiimonadaceae bacterium | reverse complement strand
GAGAATTTCTCTCATCTTGCCGTCAATCTCAACATCCATCACTAAAGGAGCCGATGATAAATCATGATCCCATATGGCATGATGAACTACTTGGAAATGCCATCTATATTCACCGGTTTTTAAATCAACCGCGACTATACTTTCACCAAACAAGTTGTTACCAGGGCGGTGACCACCATAAAAATCTGATGAAGGGCTCTCTATAGATAAGAAAACCAACCCGTTCTTCTCATCAACGGTAATTTGTGTCCAAACACCAGCGTTACCACTTCTTTCCCATGAATTATCAAGCCAAGTATCATTGCCAAGATGACCCGGACGTGGAATGGGATCAAATTGCCAGATTTTTTTGCCAGTTCGTATATCAAAAGCACGAACAAGTCCTTTGGTATTGTTATAATTATCAATGGTCATGCCTTCTTTCATAGCAGAACCAACAATGATCATATCACCGACAACCGTTGGTGTTGCATGAAGACCAATTTCTCCGGTAACCAAATCAATCTGTACTTCGTTTCCTTGCACGGCGCCGATTTTAAGATCAAGAATGCCGTTGCCATCTGTGCCAAAGCTATTGATGGGAACACCAGTATGGGCATTAAGTGCAATTAATCTGTAGCCTGTGGTGACATAATAAATACGGTCATCACCTTTGCCATCCGACCAATAAGAAAGGCCACGACCCGAAAGCTGACGAGGGGCCATGCCGCCGCGTAAACCTTCTTTCATACTATGAAGCCAAAGAAGCTCACCTGTTTTGCCGTCAAGGGCAATGGCGGTGCGGCGTGTGCCGGCTGTGGCATATAAAATGCCGTCGATCATAATCGGCGTCACTTCAAGTTTATATTCTGATCGAGAGCCTAGGTTCTTTGTTGAAAAAGACCAAGCAAGTTCTAAATCATTGAAATTATCCGCGTTAATTTGATCAAGCGGTGAATAGCGAGATCCTTTGATATCGCCTGTGTAATATGGCCATTCACCCTTTGATGTGTCTAGCGCTTCTGCATTTGCGACTGAGGATATCAGGCCAGTAGCCAGTATCGCCAGTGCTAAAACAGATTGTTTAATATTAAATCTCATGTGTCTCTCCCATTGTGTCGTTAATTTGAAACTAATATATCAGCATTAGTTATAGGTAGAAAAAAATAAATTGTATATATATTGCCGATATTTTTTATTTTTAATTGATTCTTTAACTTTATTTAAGGTTCGTTTTTCAACATATTAAACCACTATTTACTATATGTTACTTCTTTGGTATGGCATAAAGGATTGATATATTGTAGTTATAATGTAACATATAAAAAAGTAAAGGTCGACACTTGTTGAAGGAAATTAGAAAAAATATGAAAATAAAGAAAATGAAAATAAGAAAGATCATGTTGAGTGCCAGTGTTATGGGGTTATTTCCGATAATAGCGATCGCTCAAGAGCTTGAAAATAATATAGATGAAGTGACGGTGACGGGCACTAGAAGTGAAAGAGTAGCGACCGATGTTATTGGCAATCAGGCGGCTATATCTGGTGCGGAAATTGAATTCATCGATCATACCCATATTAATGAAATTTTACAATCTATTGCCGGGGTAAATATTTCTCGAAACGATGGTCAAGAATCATTAATTTCCCTCAGATCTCCTATTTTTACAGGGGCGGGTGCTTGTGGTGCATTTTTAACAGCTCAAGACAATATTCCTTTAAGGGCGGCAGGGTTTTGTAATGTAAATGAACTTTTTGATGGTTTTTCTGAACAGGCCGAACGAATCGAAGTGGTTCGTGGCCCAGGTTCAGTTCTTTATGGCTCAAACGCCATGCACGGTATTATCAATATCATATCCAAAAAAGTGGGTGATGGCCATTCATCGGCGAGCATAGAAGGCGGTTCATGGGGACTGTTGAAATTTAAAGCAAGCGGCGCTACCAAAGGCATAAATAATGGTTTTCGTGTTTCCGCAAGCGTTGTTCATGATGGTGGATATCGCGACCAGTCCGGTTTTAATCAACAAAAAGGCGCTCTACGCCATGAATTTGATAATGGCCAATGGGATATTTCATCAAACATTATGGTTATGAATCTGGATCAGGAAACCGCAGGCTATCTTGTTGGCTTGGATAGTTATAAAGATCCTGTTTTTGCTAAAACAAACCCAAATCCAGAAGCTTATAGAAAAGCAAAGTCATTTCGTTATTGGTCAACAATTTCTACTCAGGTCGCTGATAATGTACGCTGGCAGTTTTCACCCTACGCACGGGCAATGGATATGGAATTCTTGATGCATTTCTTACCGGGCCAACCGTTGGAAGAAAATAAGCAGACAAGTTTTGGCTTTCAAAACGGATTTTATATCAATGAAGGCGGTCAGTATGAATTGATTGCGGGTATTGATGGTGAAATAGCCAAAGGGGAGCTTAAACAAACTCAGGCGAACCCAACCGTTGGTTCGGCCTTTCTTGTCAACACAATTCCCTCTGGAAAACAATATGATTATGAAGTTGATACCATGATGGTTGCTGGGTTTTTAAGGGGAAATATTAAGGTAAGTGATGAATTTACACTGATTGGCGGTTTGCGCGCCGAGCATATGAAATATGACTATAATAATAGAATGAATAGTGGTCGTGTCGATGAAAATGGTGATACTTGCGGATTTGGCGGCTGTCGTTATAGCCGCCCAGAAGATCGTAAAGACACATTCACCAACCTATCATTTGAAGCGGGTTTTATGTATAAACTTGATCAAGATAATAATTTTTATGCCCGCTTTAGCCGCGGTTTTCGCGCGCCACAAACCACAGAATTATACCGATTACAAGTGAGCCAAACCGTTGCGGATATTAATAGTGTTAAATTGGATAGTTTTGAGGCTGGCCTCAGGGGTAAAATTGATAGCTTCAGCTATGATGTTGCTTTATTTTCCATGAAAAAAGACAATGTAATATTCCAAGATAATCGCATCAATGTGGATAATGGAAAATCCAAACATATCGGCATAGAAGCAATGCTAGAATATCGCCTGCCTATTGAGGTGAGCCTACGCTTTAACGGTAGCTACGCAAAACACCAATATGATTTTGATTATACTCATAATGGTATTAATTGGAATGGATTGGACATTGATACAGCGCCGCGTAATTTTGGTAGTATCCAATTAAACTGGGCCCCTGCGGATAAGGTCAAGGCTGGCCTAGAATGGCTCTATATGGGGTCATATTTTATGGATGAGCAGAACCTTTATCTTTATGAAGGTCACAATTATTTTAATCTTCGTGTCGAGGCAGAAGCTATGGAAAATGTCATGGTCTTTTTGCGGGTGATGAATATTACCAATGTAAAATATGCGGAAAGAGCGGATTTTGCGGCCTTTGGTGTTGGTCAACGGTATTTCCCCGGAAAACCAAGAGGGTTTTTTGGTGGTGCTAGAATTAATTTCTAAATGTTTATAAAATTAAAATCAAATAAAGGGACTAAAATAAGATGAAAAAATTACTACTCTTAGCATTGTTTGCCTGTGTGGCATGTTCGCCGCAAGATAAAGACGAAGCAGGCGTATCAAGTGAAGTTGCCCGTTGGCAAGCACAAGCGCAAGATATTACCATCATTCGTGATAATTGGGGTGTGCCACATATTTATGGCAAAACAGATGCGGACGCGGTATTTGGAGTGATGTACGCCCAAGCGGAAGACGATTTTAACCGTGTTGAAGTAAATTACATGAATGCCATGGGACTTCTTGCACAAGCCGAAGGGGAAAGTGAAATTTACCGCGATCTTAGAATGCGGTTATTCATTAATCAGGACGAATTGAAAAAATTATATTCTGAGGCACCCGAGTGGCTTAAAAAACTTATGATTGCTTATGCGGATGGTCTTAATTATTATCTTTATAGTCACCCCGAAACAGTGCCAAAAGTCATTACACATTTTGAACCATGGATGGCTCTTTCTTTTTCTGAAGGAAGTATTGGCGGCGATATTGAAAGTATTTCAATTAATAACCTTGAAAATTTTTACGGCGATAGCGGTCAAATGAAAATGGCCGAGGCGCCACGTGACCTTGATATGGAACCGCGTGGATCAAACGGTATGGCGATTGCCCCCTCAAAAACAAAAAATGGTAAAGCATTGCTTTATATTAATCCTCACACATCTTATTTCTTTCGCGAGGAAGCTCATATGGTCAGTGACGAGGGCTTAGATGCATACGGCGCGATCACATGGGGTCAATTTTTCATCTATCAAGGATTTAATGAAAAAAACGGTTGGATGCACACGTCAAGCAGGGCTGATGTGATTGATGAATATGCTGAAACTATTATCGAAAAAGATGGTAAATATTTTTATAAATACGGTGATGAGGAAAAACCCGTTAAGGAAGAAGTCGTTTCGATTTCCTATAAAACAGATGATGGTATGGCCTCAAAAGATTTCACGGTCTATCATACCCATCATGGCCCGGTGATCCGCGGCGAAGATGATAAATGGATCAGTATTCAATTGATGAATATTCCTCTTACGGCGCTTAACCAGTCTTATGTGAGAACGAAAACTTCTAATTACGCAGAATTTTATGAAATGATGAGACTGAAATCTAACTCATCTAATAATACTGTTTATGCCGATGCTGATGGTAATATTGCTTATTTCCACGGTAATTTTCATCCAATTCGTGATCTTAGTTTTGATTGGAACCATCCTGTTGATGGCAGTAATCCTGCGACAGACTGGAAAGGGTTACACCCTGTTGAAGAAGCTATTAATTCACTTAATCCAGCGTCAGGATGGCTCTATAATTCTAATAACTGGCCTTTCTCATTGGCAGGTCCCGATGACAGCCCTAAAAAAGAAAATTATCCAAGCTACATGTCGGTCAATTTTGAAAACCCACGCGGCGATCATGCCCTAGGTCTATATCCCAATATTAATGATTTTGATATCGACAGCCTGATTGCGGCGGGATATGACAGTTTTCTACCGACATTTGATCAACTTACCCCTAATCTGGTCAAGGCCCTTGCCTCAGCACCCGCCCCCGTTAAGGCTGAATTACAAGAAGCGGTTGATATGCTTAATGCATGGGATAAGCGTTCTGGGGAAGCCTCTATTGAAACGTCAATTGCTATGTATTGGGGCAATGAAATGTGGAAAATGATCCCCAAAAGACATGATCCTTATAATGTCTATGACTTTTTGCGCGATGAAATGACTGATCAGCAGTATCTTGATGCCCTGAGCAGTGGTTTGGTAAAATTAACCGCTGATTTTGGGTCATGGAAAACGCCGTGGGGCGAGATTCAACGTTTTCAGCGCAATGATGGTGCTACTAGACAAACATTTGATGATGCCAAACCAAGCACGCCTATGGGCATGTCATCTGGTCGATGGGGCGCGATTGCCTCTGTCGGGTCACGTCAATATCCAAATACGAAAAGATGGTACGGCACAAGCGGAAACAGCTTTATCGCTTCCATTGAATTTGGTGACAAAGTTAAGGCGAAAGCCCTTACCGCGGGTGGTTTAAATAGCGACCCATCGTCACCTCATTTTAATGATCAACAAGAAATGTATGCGACGGGGACGTTCCGTGATGTAAATTTCTATAAGGAAGATGTTGAAAAAAATAAAGAGCGTCAATATCACCCTGGTCAATAAACGTCATTATTAAAAAATTAATTTGGGCTGGATATTTATATATCTAGCCCATTTTTAATTGACAAGTTCCCTAAATTAGATTGTTATAAAACAAAGCTAATTGGGGAATAAAATGTCAAAAAACATTAAAAAGTGGGCTAGCCACTTCGCGGTTTTATTATGTGTGACCGTCGTTATCCTATGTTCGGTGATATATTTTGGTTTTAGAGCCAGTCTTCCGATCTTGGAGGGGGTGGTGCAAACGGCTGTTATAAAAGAAAATGTTACCGTAGAACGTGATAAGGACGGCAACGCTACCATAACAGCAAATTCAAGAGCGGATCTTTCATATGTCACAGGATATGTCCATGCTCAGGAACGTTTCTTTCAAATGGATTTATCAAGGCGCATGGCGGCGGGGGAATTATCAGAACTGTTTGGTGTTGTCGCTATGGGCTCTGACCGCACCAAGCGTCTGCACCGTTTTCGCGCCCGCGCTCATGCGGCCGTTGAGGCACTACCCGCTGCCGATAAATTACTGCTTATTAATTATGTGGACGGGGTCAACGCGGGTCTAAATGATCTGGGCAGTAAACCATTTGAATATTGGTTATTGGGAGCAAGCCCCAAACTCTGGAGCGCAGAAGATACAATCCTTGTGATTTATTCCATGTTTTTTACCCTGCAAGATGAAGGCGGCGGTTATGAATGGCAAAATCATCTAATTAAGCAATCTTTAAGCCCAGAACTGGCTTCGTTCTTATTACCAGCACGTACAGAATGGGACGCGCCGATTGAGCCGGACGCAACGCCTTTTATGTTGCCAGAAATTCCCTCAGCACCAGCGATTAATCATAATCTATCGGCATCATTGGTTCGCGATGATCAACCAATGCTTGGTAGTAATAATTGGGCCGTATCAGGGGCCATTACAAAATCTGGTGCGGCTATGTTATCCAATGATATGCATCTTAGTATTCGTGCGCCGTCAATTTGGTATAAATTACGATTAAAACTGGCTGATGGCTCCCTTGATATAACGGGGGTCTCCCTTCCCGGAGGGCCAATGATTATAGCAGGCAGTAATGGTTCGGTGGCATGGGGCTTTACCAACAGCAACATTGACACCTCGGACATTATCAAGCTTAAAATTAATCCAGATTTTGAAAACCAATATTTAACAGCAGACGGCTATCGAGATTTTAATATTTTTGATGAAACCATCATCGCCAAAGACGGTACAAATGAGGTTTTAAAGGTAAAAGAAACCATTTGGGGCCCTGTTATAGATTTTAATGACGAGGAAACCTATGTTTTTCATTGGGTAGCCCATCAGCCCGAAGCGGTCAATATGGGGTTGCTTAGAATGGAAAAAGTAACGTCGGTGAAAGATACGCAGGCTCAGGCAGAATTTATGGGAATGCCGGCGCAAAATGCCATGCTTGCAGATAAAGACGGTAACATTGGCTGGACTATTTTTGGTAAAGTGCCGCGCCGCGGTGAGGCGGATTATAATCAAGTGATGGATTGGTCTGATGGCCGTGATCAGTGGGATGGTTGGTATACTTCGGCAGAATATCCCAAAGTTTATAACCCTGAAAACAACCGACTATGGACGGCTAATGGTCGGGTCGTGTCGGGGGATGATTTAAAAAGATTAGGGATAAATGGCTATGATTTGGGCGCTAGAGCCAAACAAATCAGAGATGATTTATTTAAACTAACAGACAATGTTATAGAACAAGATTTATATAATATTATGCTTGATAATGAAGCGGTGCTTTTGTCGCGCTGGCAACAACAGTTAGTAAGCGTTTTAAAAGAAAGTTCAGAGGAGACCTTTGCACCGTTTTTAAAAGAAATAGAAAATTGGGGCGGTAAGGCTGATATAAATTCCATTGGCTTTAGGTTGGTTCGTGATTATCGTAACAAAACCTATGAAACGCTGATGGGCTATATTACCGCGGCTTGTCCGCAATATAATAGCCAGTGTAATTATGACCGCGCTACTAATCATTGGGAAAGCCCGCTTTGGCAATTAGTTTCTGAAAGACCAGATGGCTGGCTTCCTCCAAGCTATGGTAATTGGTCTTTCTTCTTTGAAAAAATGGCCATTGAAGCATGGCAACCAATTTTAAAGAGTGATGTTAAACTCGTAGATTATACTTGGGGAGCGCGTAACTTTTCCACCATCAAGCATCCTTTGAGTAATGCGGTGCCTTTTTTAGGGAAATTAACCGATATGCAGGGTGCGCCGCAAAATGGCGACACTGAAAACATGCCACATATTGCCGGTAATATAAAAGGCCAGTCAGAACGCATTGTTGTTAGCCCCGGTCATGAGGATACGGGAGTTATGAATTTACCAGCGGGTCAATCGGGTCATCCTTTATCCCCTTATTTTGGCAATGGCCATGAAGATTGGCTTAAGGGTAATATTACGCCATTCCTACCGCAGGATACAAAGTGGACGTTGCAATTTATGCCGAGCGGTTAAGCTAATTTAATGCGGTTGGTATTAGAAAAGTTTCATGGTTATTTTTTATGCGATGAACTTTAATCTGATAGGCGTCGCTTAAATTTTGATCGGTCAGAACTTCGTTTGGAGTTCCTTGGGAAATGATAATACCGTCATTGAGTAATATAAGCTGATCGCAATATTTATGGGCCATGTTAAGGTCATGTAAAACCACTAAAACGCCGTGATTAGCCCAAGCGAGCTCTTTTAAAATCTCCATGATTTTTATTTGATGATAAGGATCAAGAGCAGGGGTAGGTTCATCGGCCAATAAATATTGTGAGCCCGTAACCATGGCTCTGGCGAGCATAACCCGCGCCCTTTCCCCCCCTGATAATGTTGTTACACATCGGTTTGAAAGATGCAAAACATCAGTTTTTTGCAAGGCTTTTTGGATTAGATTATTCTGCTCAAGACTAAGGCTTTGCCACGGCGATAAATGAGGGATCAGACCAAGGCTTACAAGATGATCAACATTGAGAGGCCAATGAACAGGCGCCCCTTGCGGTGCATATGAAATATGTTGTGCTTTCTCTTTTAATGAAAAATCCGATAAGTTTTTATCATCAAGCAATATTTGCCCTTGGGCATTTTCAACAAGACCCAATATAGACCTGACAAGGATGCTTTTTCCCGCGCCGTTAGGGCCTATTAGGCCAACAAGTTTGCCGCGCGGCAAATCAAAGGAAACATCCTTTAAAATGTCATTATTGTCCAAGGTGACGCTGATATTTTTTATGGCTAATCTGTTCATCGCATGGCTCGTCTCGTTTTATAAATAATATAAAGAAAGGCGGGCGCACCGATGATGGCGGTGACGACACCAAGCCTTAATTGACCATGGCCCATAGGGATGCGGGTTAATAGGTCGGCGCTAATCAGTAAAATTGCCCCCATTAATGCTGACGGGATTAGTAATTGGCTCGGCCTATAGCCGATAATCCTTCTGATAATATGGGGTACGATCAAGCCGACAAAGCCTATAGTTCCGCAAACAGCGACCACAGCACCGACAGAAATAGCCCCGCCCAATATAATTTTTAGCTGCATTTTTTTGGTGTCAATGCCGAGCGACCTTGCGGCATCATCACCAAGGCTACTGGCATCTAGGCCGTGCGATATGCCTATATGCAAAACCCAACCTATAATAATGAAGGGTAAGGATAGTGAAATATCTGCACTGGTGCGATTTTCCAGTGATCCAAGCATCCACATGACCATATCTTGTAATGTCATAGGGTTTGGTGCAAAATTCATCACCAGCGATATGGCAGCGGTGGCAAGGGAGCTGATACCTATTCCCGCCAAGATTAAAGTAAGGACACTGCTTTCCCTCGCCGCAACGATCACCAATATGAAAGTGGCAACCAAAGCGCCGGCAATGGCCATCAGTTGAATAGCGGCGGGGAAAATTTCTGAAAGACCAAAATAAATAGCCATAACCGCGCCTAGTCCCGCTGAGGCAGAAACACCAATAATGCCCGGGTCGGCCAACGGATTTCTTAACATGCCTTGTAATGATGCACCAGATAAGCCAAGTGTTGCCCCTGCTAGCGCACCCAATAATACCCGGGGCAATCTTAATTCGTTAATAATGATAGTTGTGGTGTCGTCGGCTTGACCGATCAGAGCTAAGAAAACATCGCTTGGTGAAAAGGCAACAGTACCGATAAATAAAGAAAAGAATGACAATATAATCAGCACTAAAATAAGAATGATATTTAATTTTTGATGATTGATGATAGAGGTAGGCATTATTTTGGCTCTCCTCTTAATTTTTCTGCATTGTTTCGAATATAGTATGCCGCTTCAACAGAAAATAAACCATTGCAGGATAATAAATGGTTGGGCACTGCTAGGGTTGGAATTTCTTTGATCATGTTTTTTATTCTGGGATGACGGGTTAGACTCCAATGGGAAACATGAACATCCTTTTGATCAAAAAAGGCGGTGATAATCAAATCTGGTGGGTTGGTTAACAGAAGTTCTAAGGATAGGGGCTGCCAACCGATAATTTTATGGCGATCACTGAAGGTGGAGTAACCGGCAAGCTTGATAATGTCATTAATGAAAGTGCCAGTTCCTGCTGTATAACCACTTGGGGTTATATAGGCGATTTTGATATCTTGGTGCGGTAATTTTTTTAATTCAGACCATTTTATTTTATAGTTATCGATGATGCTTTCCGCCTGGGAAACACGATTTAAAGCCTTACCCAAGTATCTTAAATTTTCATATAATGTTTTTTGATCGTAGCCATATTTGGGTGAAATTGTGTTTATATTATAACGCTTTAATGTGGGCAAAACATTATATGCGCCGTCGGTGGCAATCACCACATCAGGCTTCATCATTAAAAGTTCTTCGGTATTTGCATTAAATTTTTTAAGTTCTTTTGCTTTTTTTTCATAAAATGAGAATTGATCAGTGGCGTATTTAGATATGGCCATAATCTGTGATACATCACCAAGGCTCATAAGATATTGATCCGCACAATAATCTAAGGAGACAGCCTTTGGCATTTGAGCATAAGCATTCCAAGGCACAAATAGGATCAATGCAACCGCACAAAGCCCGATCAGGCTTTGTTTTATAGGGGCTAAAGTTGCATTGATCATGGTCATTCCAATTACTAAAATTTTGCTCTTGCGCCCATATAAGCGGAGCGATCAGCTGTGCCAAAACCGTAAACTTGCTGATATTCCACATTAAGTAGATTATCTATTCTGGCGTAAAGTTCAAATAGTTCATTAATTTGGTAAGAAACCTTAAAATCAGTTCGGGTCCAACTATCGGTATCGGGACTATAAGGATCGGTGCTTTTATCATTATAGGTAACACTTAGTCCCAGATTTAAATTCTCTATTAATGCGACGCGGATTTCGCCAAAGGCAGTATTTTTAGGGACACGCGGCAATGGATTACCTGTGTCTGCATCCTTGGCGTTGGTATAGGTATAATGGGCGTTTAAGGATATAGCGTCATTTATATCTGCATCAATGAATAATTCTAGGCCATTTGTTTTGGCTCGCGCGATATTATCATAGCCTGCGGTGAAGCTAAAATCGATTAGGTTTTTAATATTTTGTTTAAAATATGTAGCGCCAATGATTATATTTTTGCCCATAATATCTTGCTCAAAACCAATTTCCCAGCCGGTTGTTTCTTCGGGCTTTAGGGTGATATTGGGGGCCGTTAAGCCGCAGAATGAGCAGATATAAGTTAGCTGAAAAATACTTGGCGCTTTAAATCCCTCGGCCCAGTTTGAAAAGATTTTCGTGCCAGTATCTTCCATATAATAAGCCGCCGTTATACGCGGCGTTATGGTGCCTCCAAATTGATTATGATGATCATAACGACCCCCTGCAGTTATGGTTAAATGATCAATGGCTTGAAGGCTTATTTCAGAGACAATGCTATCAATATTAAATTTTTGTGAGGATACGCTCGTAGCCTTGGTTTCTTCGTGCTGCAAGCCCACAGAAAAACCAAAACGGTCATCAATTTGATAATGACCAAAATAATCAATATTTAAGCGGGCACCTTTTCCGACTTCTGTTTTAATGAGGGCCGCTTCATTTTCTCGCAAGCTGTGTGAATATTCAAAAGAGAGGGTGTTTTTAAATTTTCCGTCTAATAAATCTAATTGGCTACGTGATGCTAGTAAATAATCGGTGGAATGATCAATTTTATCGCCGTCTATGGGGCCAAAATCGTCAAATTCACTGTAGGTTTTTGAAAAACGGGCAATGATTGTAGATTTTAAATTTTCCGATAGGGTTGCGCTGAGTTTTGAGTGCAGGGAAATATTGCGATAAGCATCTTGTTCTGTGTTGCCATCATTTTCATCGGCCTTTGAAATACCGTCCGATCTAATAGAGCGGGCAGAGAGGCTATAATGCAATTTTTGATCACCCCCATAAATATTGACGCCGCCATTTACGGTATTATACGAACCGCCTTCTAAAAAGCCGTTACCGCCAAAACCATCCTCGCCTGATTTTGTAATGACATTAATGACGCCGCCCATGGCGTCTGAGCCATATAAAATGGATTGTGGGCCGCGTAATATTTCAATGTGATCCACAGCATTAACATCATAATTGGCAAAATTAGCACTGCCGTCCGTTGTTGATGGGTCATTAACCTGAACACCGTCAATCAGGATCGTCACTTGCTTTGCCCCGCGAATGCGCAAAGATGAAAGACCACCAAAAGATCCATTTTGATTAATGGAAACGCCGGGAGTGGTTGTTAAGGCATCTTGTAGGAATGTGATTTGTGCTGCTTTTAAATCATCAGCTGAAATAACGGAGATACTACTGCCGACGTTTGATAACGGTTGTTCGTAACGTGTGGCCGTTGAAACAATAATATCCATTGGTTGGCTATCTTGTGCGAATGTAGGGGTGGCAGATAATATTGGAATTAAGCTAATTGCGCTTAAGGGTAGGTACTTTTTCATAACGATATCCTCATACAAAGTATAAATTATGCTTCATACGAGAAATATTATGCATCCGTACAAAGCGAGTGATATCACCCGTACGGAAAATCCGCTCTATTCATTATCCCGATAAATAAATATGGCGACCAGATGGCAGGTTTCCTGACTTATGGTTTTCGTTTATTTTCGCCTTCCCAAATAAATTCAGTGGCAAATGAAAACAAACAAACCAAATACAGTTGCGGGTACAGTCACGGATTTAATTACCGTATTCCCTTTTACCCCCGAAGGGCACCATCTGATTAAAGAGATACGCCTATTCAATCAGAAGATCAAATGAATTAGGACGTTAATTTAACAAAAGCATGCTTGGCAGCGATTAAATCTTCGAGCGCCGTACCGACTGATTTAAAGAGTGTGGTTTTATGAGGATCAGATTTTTGAAAACCCGATTTGACCATATCATAAAGCTCCGCCTTAACATCATCTTTGGTAATGATCCCCTGATCAATAGGTTGCAGAATATCCCCCGCTTCCGATAGCGCACCTTCAAATGTGTCCACATAAATGTCGGAATTTTTAATGACATCATTATCCGCTTCTCGCATATTATAACTATATCCTCCAACAAGGTCGATATGCTGACCTCCCGCATTATTAAGCCATTTTCCCTTTAAAATTGGCTCTTTAGCGAGGGTTGCACAAGATATAATATCACAGATATTTGCGTATTTTTCAGGGTTATCAATGGCAATGATATTAACCTCTAATTGATTATTCAGGGTTTCGGCGAGGGTTTTGGCCTGATCAAAGCGTCTGGCCCAGATATATATTTCTTGTAAAGGCCGTACACAGGCATGGGCGCGAATAAGATGGGGGGCAAGTTTACCAGATCCCATCATCAACATGGACTTTGCTTGTGGATTTGATAAATAGGACGAGGCGAGAGCAGAGGCACAAGCGGTGCGGCGTACTGTCAGTTCATCACCATCGAGCACGGCCTTGCTAACCCCAGTTGTGGCATCGGATAAGATATAAGTGGACTGGACAGTTTCAAGATTTTTTTTGTGGTTATTCGGGCAAACCATGGTCATTTTAAGGCCGAGCATGCCCCCCTGCTGCCAGCTTGGCATCAATAGCAGTGAATTATCTGCGCCCTCCTCTGTTTTAATGCTGTGAAATTGGCGTAGAGGGACATGGCTTTTTAAGAGGAACCCTTCTCTTAAAGCTTCGATCAGTTCAGGATAAGGGAGTAATTCTGCTAATTGTTGCTTGCTTAAAAATTTCACTTATAAGCCTTTATTTAATGATTTATGTTTAATGATCTATGTTTAATGATCTATAAGAAATTAACATTCAACAACGATGCCGTAAAATTATATGGAACAACAAGTAAATAATTCATTGTGGGCGTTATCGCGAAAAAGCGACCCTATTTCAAATGTTTTACAACAGGAGGAAAAAGTTGACATTGCCATCATCGGCGGTGGTTTTACGGGTCTGTCGGCAGCATTAAGGCTTGGTGAGGAAGGCGCAAATGTGGC
>CALDNY010000247.1 GCA_937914685.1 uncultured Kordiimonadaceae bacterium | reverse complement strand
TATGGCCGCAAACCTTACCGTCAACCCTTTAGAGGCCGTGACTACTGTTACGGTACAAATCGTCGCCTTGCTTACGGGGGATCAGGAATTTGCCAGTGCCAAAACATTATCGGCCTTTGCTTTGGGTTTGGCTTTATTTTTAACCACTCTGGTGCTTAATGCCATTGCCCTTTTCATCGTCCGAAAATACAGGGAACAATATGACTGATATTCAAATAAAGCAGGTCGATTGGAAATCCCAATCCCAGCAAAAACAACTAAAGGCGCGTTATACTAAAGAACGCAACTTTAAAATTGTCGCCATTTTTTGTTTATCCCTTGCCCTTGCTGCCTTGATCGTGGTTTTAGGCAGTATATTAACAACAGGCATCAGCGGCTTTAAAGAAACAAGAATTAATCTTAATATACATATGGATAAAGCCATAATCGGCGATATTACTGGCTTGACTGAAACAGAATATCAACAACATCTCATATCCATTAATATCAATAAAATACTGATCACTGCCCTGCAAAAAAAATTCCCTGATGTTAAAAGCCGCCGTGATGTTTTTAACCTGTTAAAATTATTCAGTATCGGCTCCCAAGGCGATATTCGCGAAATTTTGCTAACAAAACCAGAGCTTATTGGACAAGATTATGAAATCTCACTTCTTGCTTCAAGCAATGTGGATATGTTGATTAAAGGCAAAATCTCACGAGATATTGAGCAAGCAAACAGGAAAATTTCCGATCAACAAATTGCTTGGCTTGATCAATTCATTGCCGAAGATAAAATTAAAACAGGCTTTAATTGGACATTTTTTAAAAATGGCGATAGCCGCGAACCAGAGCTCGCCGGTATAAAGAGTGCCACAGTCGGCTCTTTAATTACATTATTCGTTACATTCATCATATCATTCCCAATCGGGGTAGGCACGGCCATATATCTAGAAGAATTCGCGCCAAAAAATATCTACACTGATATTATTGAGATTAATATTAATAACCTCGCCGCCGTTCCTTCAATTATTTTCGGCATTTTAGGATTAGCAATCTTTATTGGGTTTTTTAATTTACCGCGCTCGGCGCCACTGGTCGGCGGATTAACCTTAGCCCTTATGACGCTTCCGACCATAATCATAACGGCACGCGCCGCTATTAAAGCAGTGCCACCATCCATTAAAGAAGCCGCCATTGCACTTGGTGCATCACATATGCAGATGGTCTTTCATCATGTGCTGCCTTTAAGTATGCCAGGCATTTTAACAGGATCAATCATCGGCATGGCTCAAGCATTGGGTGAAACCGCACCGCTGCTTATGATCGGCATGGTCGCTTTCATTGTCGATACACCGCAATCTATTGTTGATGCCTCAACCGTTTTACCTGTTCAGGTATATCTTTGGGCAGACAGCCCAGAGCGCGGATTTTTAGAAAAAACCTCCGCAGCCATCATGGTGCTTCTGCTCTTCTTAATTATTATGAATGGACTGGCCATTTGGATGAGACAAAAATTTGAAAAGAAATGGTAAAAAATGACTATAGTTAAATCAACAAACATTACTGGTCAAACGGCTAAAATTATAGCCGATAAAGTGAATGTTCATTACGGCGATAACCACGCTTTAAAAGATATTTGCCTTGATATAAATTCCAATGAAGTCACTGCGCTTATTGGCCCTTCTGGTTGTGGTAAGTCAACCTTCTTGCGCTGCTTAAACCGTATGAATGATATCATTGAAAGTTGCCGTGTTGAAGGATCTATTACTTTGGACGGTCAAAACATCAATTCTAAAAAAATTGATGTGGTTGAGCTTAGGGCGCGTGTTGGTATGGTTTTTCAAAAACCCAACCCATTTCCAAAATCTATTTACGATAATATTGCCTATGGCCCGCGCATTCATGGCTTATCTTCTAATAAAGAGGAGCTTGATCACATTGTTCATTCTAGCCTTAAAAAAGCGGGGCTTTGGAATGAAGTGCATGATCGCCTGGAAAGCTCTGGCACATCACTTTCTGGTGGCCAACAACAAAGATTATGCATTGCAAGAACCATTGCCATTGAACCAGAAGTCATTTTAATGGATGAGCCCTGTTCAGCCCTAGACCCTATTGCCACCGCCATCATTGAAGAATTGATCGAAGAATTAAAAAACCGATACGCCATTGTAATTGTTACTCATTCCATGCAACAAGCGGCTCGTATTTCGCAAAAAACGGCCTTCTTTCATTTAGGAAAGTTACTGGAACAAGGTGATACAAAATCCATATTCACCAATCCAACCCATGAAAAAACTAAAGATTACATTACCGGACGTTACGGTTAATAGTAAGGATAAAAATTATGCCCCATTCTCATATCGTAAAATCATTTGACCAAGATTTAAATAATTTACGTTCTAAAATTGTCGACATGGCTAAAGCTGTCGAACAACAATTTGAAAAAGCAGAAAGAGCCTTGATCGAAAATGATTTAATATTGGCCACTGAAGTACGTCAATCCGACAAGAAAATTGACATAATGGAACAGGAAATTGAAACTGTCGCTATTGAAATGATCGCTTTAAGATCACCAATGGCTGATGATTTACGTGAAATTATATCTGCCATAAAAATAAGCAATGCCTTAGAACGCATCGGTGACTATGCTAAAAATTTGGCAAAACGGGTCGTCGTTCTTGAAAGCACTAAGGATATGAATATCAATCCATCCGTTCTTAGTCAGATGATTTCCATCATCAATATTATGAATCAAGATGTTATAAAAGCCTATATCAATAGAAGTTCAGAAAAAGCCATTTCCGTCTGGACACGGGACTTGGCCGTTGACAATTTATATAATAGTTTCTTTAAAGATATGCTCATTTATATGATGGAAAACCCAGAAAACATTAGCCCTGCAACCCATCTTTTATTCATTGCTAAAAATATCGAACGTGCTGGTGACCACATAACAAATATTGCCGAATTAATATATTATATCATCGAAGGACGTGCCTTGGATATGGTGCGCCCTAAAGGCGATGATAGTAGTATAACTAATGTCGATTATAAGGAAACTCTATAAAAAATTATTTGATTGTCTAATTTATGCTTATAAATTAACACTTTATTAACCATGCTGCATCTTTGCAACAGATGGTTTCATATTTTATATATGTTGTATTTTTGCAACACAGCTATTGCAATAATAATATTACCCCAGGAATTATAAGAACAGATAATAAAGTCTGCAGTGATATTATTGTCGCCATTAAAGGGGCGTCTCCGCCCATTTGTTTTGCAAGTGCATAGGCCGTAGACGAGGTCGGGGCCGCTGCAAAAATAACTACTGTCATCGTCATAATATCTGAAAGATCAAAAAAGCGCGCAACGCCAAATGCAGTCGTTGGAAAAATAATCAATTTACAAAAACAGGCAATAGTAGTTGGTATCAAATGGGCGCGCGCCTCGGCAAAGCGAAGCCCAGCACCAACGCAAATAAGAGCGAGAGGCAAAGCAGCCTTTCCCACATTGGCGGTAAATTCATGTAATATTGGTATATTGCCCCAACCTATGACATTGAATGTGATCCCTAGAAAAATAGCAACGATGAACGGATTGCGCGTAACTTCTAATAAAACACGATTTTTTCCGCTTTGCTTATTTGACAAAAGCTCCGTCAGTATAATGATGGTAACAATATTTGAAAAACTAACCAACACTGCAACAGCGAGCGCACCAAGCATTGCCCCTTGTTCGCCAAGAAACTGGCTAACTACAGCGAGGGCTACAAATGAATTGTGGCGACCACTTCCCTGCATCACTGATGAAAGAGAGGCATTAGAGAGGCCAAAAAATTTACTGGCAACAAAAGCCAAAACCACAGATGCACTAAACCCCATCAGCAAGGTTACTGAAAATGCACCAATAGAAAAACTGCCAAAATCTATCACGGAGGTTTTATTAAAAAGCAGACACGGAAAAAGAACCCAATAAGATAACTTATTAATTTGTTGCCAAATAAGATCATCACGAACGAGAAAAAGTCGTAAAAATTTACCTAGTAAAATAATCAGAAAAATAGGGGCTACAAGATAAGTTAATTCCGTCATTACTTAAATCACCCCTGATCCATTGAGTAAAATAATAACCAATGGAATTGTCAATATGGATAAAAGTGTCTCCAAGGAAATAAGCGTTGCCATTAGAGGCGCATCGCCGCCCATTTGTTTTGCCAGCGGATAGCTCGCCGCACCCGTTGGAGAAATAGCGAAAATCATCGCGCACAGGGTCATCATATGGGGTAATTGATAATATTGGGTCAGCATATAAACGACCACGGGGAAAATAATCATTTTACCAAAACAGGCAATAAGACAAGCCATTAAATGATCACCAATACCCTTAATCTGAAGCCCTGCCCCAACACAAAGCAAGGCAATGGTTAAAGTAGTTTCGCCAACATTTAACGTAAATACATGCAATATGGGCGCATTGCCCCAGCCCAAAATATTAAAAAGAAAACCGATCAAGATAGCGATGATAAAAGGATTTCTCTTTAAATCATTGATGATCGCCATCATGCCAGAACCCTTGGGTGATAACATAATGCTTAGAATACTATTAATGACAATATTGGTAAATGTAACAAGAACCGCAATAATTACCGCGCCCATCATCGCGCCTTGGTCTCCAAAAAGCTGAGTAATGATCGCCAACGCAATAAAAGCATTATGACGTCCTGCCCCCTGAATAACAGAGGTCAAGCTAGGCGCCGACAGGCCCCATAATTTCCCCAATATATAAGAAACAAAAACCGCTGCTAAAAATCCTGTCATCATGGTTATGGATAAAGAGCCAAAGGCAAAATTCTCAAAATCAATGACAGAGGTCTTATTGAATAAAAGGCACGGAAAAAGCACCCAATAGGCAAGACTGTTAATATGATGCCAAACTTCATCATCTTTAATAAGTATATTCCGCAGTATTTTACCGAGTAATATAATTAAAAAAATAGGGGCTACTAAAAAGGCCAAATTTGTCATAATATTATAATCACTTAAATTAATAAAATTTGAAAAAACTATACTCTGATTTCAATCAATTCATATCACCATTTGTTGATTTTATATATAATGAGTTTTTTGTTATTGTTAGTAAAAATAATTAATTTTAAGGAAACACCGTGAACAAAATCTTCATTTTGCTAATATCCTTGACTATATTCTTCCCTGCATTTGCGCAGGAAAATTCCAACTCGGCGCAAACGGGGCTATTTAAGTCAACCTCTACCATAACGAAAATCTTAGGCCCTGAACTCGCTAATTCTTACGCTGAAATCATTGGGGAAAATGAAGATATTAAATGGGAAATTCAAGTTCCTGCAAATTACAATCCCAATAATCCACCCGGTATATTGGTTTATGTAAGCCCACAAAACCAAATCAACCCCCCCATCGGTTGGATGAAAATGATTGAAGATCATAATTTAATTTGGATTGCCGCCACCATGTCCGGTAATAAAATCAAATCCTCTAAAAGAATTCTAAAAGCAATGTTGTCCCTTGGACTGATGGAGGAAAGTTATAAAATTGATCCAAAGCGCGTCTATATCACTGGTTTTTCTGGTGGTGGGCGCATTGCGAGTATCATTGCTATGAACTATCCCCATATCTTTAAAGGAGCTATTTATAATTGCGGGGCAAATTTTTGGGACAATCACACGCCAGCTCGTTTAGATTTAATCAAAAATAACCGGTTTGTTTTTATCACAGGTACTGACGACTTTAATTTAATCGACACAAAAAAAGTATATAGAAAATACAAAAAAGCAGATGTGAAAAATACTAAATTGATGATCATAGCCAATATGGCTCATAAAAATCCTAGACCACGAAAATTTGCAAAAGCCATAGAATATCTCGATAACAATAGCTCATGATATTTTCAAAATTTCAATTAGAGTTGATTTTTGTTCATTTTTTTGCTATATAAGTTATTACAACAACTAAAAGTATATATAAAACTACTATATAGTTATTTAGTTGAAAACAGCACAACTATAGGGTGATATTATGATTTCTCGTATATTGTTTTCTATTAGTATTTTTTTCTTTAGCTTTAATAGCTTGGCCATCGCTCAATCCGACTTAAAAACCGGTGAATTTATATTGAAGGCCACACCATCTCAACTTCTTGGCGCTGAGGCGGCAAATTATAAGTCTATCATAAAAGAAGACGCAATTATAACGTGGGAAATATATGTTCCCAAAAATTACGATGCCAATCGTCCATCTGGTGTTATGGTTTATGCTGGTGCGCCACAAAATGTCAGGGCTCCCACAGGCTGGTTTAGCGTCTTAGAAGATAATAATATAATTTGGGTGGCTGCAAGAAAATCGGGTAATGGCTCCTCTATTCATCAACGAGAATTATTGGCTATGATGTCAGTGCCTTTAATTAAAAATATCTATAACATTGATCAAAACCGCATTTATATCACTGGTGAAGGACGCATCGCTGGTGTTGTCGCCATGGATTATCCTAAAGTTTTTAAAGGCGCTATTTTAAGCGGTAAACTCATATGGTCCGATCACGCCGAAAATAAAGTTGACGGCATCAAAGACAATCGTTTTGTCTTTGTCACCGCAGAAAAAAGTGCCTTTCCTCAAGGCACGAGGCTTGCTTATAATAAATTCAGAAACGCCAATATTAAAAATGTAAAATTAATGTTCATAGCCAACGGTCACAGCTATTCCCGCCCCAAATTTGCCCAATCAATTGAGTATCTGGATAATGTCCGTTAACGATACATATACTCAATAAATTTTGGCTTATGTCTTGCTAGGGTCGCTTGTTCAAAGGAATAAGCGGCCTCTATCAATTGTGCTTCTTGGTAGGCGCCACTGATAAAAGATAAAGACACAGGAAGCTCATGGATATAACCCATAGGCACGCTAATGGACGGATAACCACTTACCGCCGCGAATGACGAAGTACCGCCACCACTAGGATGATCCCCATTAATCACGTCTTGGCTATTGGCAGGATTTCTTGACGGCATAACTATCATATCAAGATCATTGGCTGCCATTAAATCATCTATCACTTTTTGCATGGCGATATTGCTCTGTTGCAAGGCTTTGATATAATCAAGATCACTAAGCGGCCCTTTTTGTTGCGATCCAACAAATATCTCTTGCTCAAAATATGGCATTTCTTGATCTGCATGGGCATCATTATAAGCGATTAAATCAGTAAGACTTCTGCTTTTTACGGCTTTGGGTGTTGTGGCTAAGTAAGCATTGAGGTAATGTTTAAATTCATAATAAAGAACCAACCCTTCCGCCTTGCCAATAGCATCATCATCAACAAGCTCTAAATTATCAATAATGATAGCGCCTTGGGCTTTCATGATCTCAATATTTTTGTCAAATATTTTGCCAAGATCTTTATGCATACGAAAAGGGACGCGTACTACGCCAATTCGCTTATTTTTAAGGCCATCTGCTTTTAAATGATCCGCATAATTAATTTTTACCGCAGGCTGGCTCATGCTTCTTGGATCTTCAGCATTGTTACTCACCATCGCCGTCAGAAGGTAGGCACCATCAGCAACTGAACGGGTCATGGGCCCTGCCGTATCCTGAGTTTCCGCAATGGGAACAATCCCCGTGCGACTAACCAATCCGACCGTAGGCTTTATACCGACCACCCCATTATAGGCCGCAGGACAAACCACCGAACCATCTGTTTCCGTACCAATCGTTACCGCCGCCATATTGGCCGACGCCGCCGCCGCAGAACCAGAGCTTGATCCACACGTATTGGCGGTAAGTAAATAGGGGTTGCGTGTCTGTCCACCAACACCACTCCAACCGCTAGAACTATTAGTGGAACGAAAATTAGCCCATTCGCTTAAATTTGATTTAGCCAAAATAATAGCCCCCGCTTTACGTAATGAAGCGACCATCGGTGCATCATCGGCGGCATAATTTTCCATCAATGCTAATGAACCTGCCGTTGTAGGCATTTTATCTTTTGTATTAATATTATCTTTTAAAATAACAGGAATTCCGTGCATAGGTCCGCGCGGGCCCGATTTTGCACGCTCTTCATCTAAGGCTGCTGCAATTTTTAAAGCATCAGGATTTACCATAATCACAGCATTTAAATGAGGTCCTTTTTTATTTAGAGCTTCAATACGCGCCAAATAAAGCCTAACCACATCAACGGCTGTATATTTACCACTAGCGTAGGCATCATTCAATTGACTAACCGTGATTTCATCTAACTCAAAATCTTGAGCATCTACATTCAATGGAAGCCAAAATCCTAATAATATAATGCTTAAACTCAATAGTGATTTCATGTCTTTTCCTTTAATTCCATAAATAATTTTATATTCTCGCCGTAAGGTGCCTGAATTAATTTCGTTTCCGTAACAATACCCGTGACTAATGAATGAGGAGTCACATCAAAAGCTGGACAACGGGTTTGAATGTTAGCAGGAGCAATGGTTTTTCCCATTATAACCTTAACTTCTTCACCGCTTCGTTCTTCAATGGGGATATCTTTACCTGTTTTTGTTGCCAGATCAATAGTAGATGACGGACAGGCTACATAAAAAGGAATATCATAATATTTGGCAAGAATAGCAACGCCGAGTGTTCCTATTTTATTAGCAACATCGCCGTTAGCAACAACCCGATCCGTACCAACAATTACCATATCAATATGTCCCGTCGCCATCATGTGAGCCGCCATATTATCCGTAAGCAACGTCACATCTATGCCCGATTGTTGTAATTCCCATGCGGTCAGGCGCGCGCCCTGTAATAAGGGTCTCGTTTCATTGGCATAGACTTTAAAATTTAACCCTTTTGAATGGGCAAGATAAAGAGGAGCGGTTGCGGTTCCCAAAATTGATGTGGCAAGACTACCCGCATTACAATGGGTCATAATGCCCATGCCTTCTTTAATGAGGTGTTGGCCTGTCTCAGCCATACCTATTGAAAGTTTTTTATCTTCATTATGGATCAGCTGCGCCTCAGTCACCATCTCATCATAAAGATCACTGGTGCTTGTGGCCTTGGATTTCTCCATATGAGAAACCATCCGTTGCATTGCCCAATGAAGGTTTACAGCCGTTGGCCGCGCACTGTTTAAATAATCAGCCTGCTTTTTAATTCGTGTTTTAAAATCTGCCATTGATAATGCCAGATCATTTTTAACGCCAACACATAAACCATAAGCCGCACCAACCCCAATCGCCGGTGCGCCGCGCACTTTTAATTGCTTTATAGAATTATAAACCTGTTCAGCACTTTCTTGCTCTTCCATAATGGTATGATGAGGCAATAAAGTTTGATCAAGAAAATATAATCGCCCCTCTTTCCATTCTATGGACTTTGGCAGGTCATCTGGGATCAAGATATTATCATACACTTTAATTATTCCTTGAATTTGAACAAGTTTATATCTAGGCATAATGTAATATGTTCTTTACTATGAACGCAAATAGTAAGATTTAAAAATTTGAGGTTAAAAAAATAAATGTGTGGTATTGCAGGAATATTAAGCTTTTCAGGGCCAAGTCCTTCTAAAACTCTTTTAACACAAATGACAGACATCATCGAACATCGGGGGCCAGATGGCTCTGGTGATTATATAAAAGACGGCGTTGCCTTTGGTCATCGCCGCCTATCAATCATTGACCTTGTCGGCGGCCACCAACCAATGAGCACCACTGATGATCGTGTGACCATCACTTATAATGGTGAAATTTATAATTTCCCAGAACTTCGCGAAGAATTAAAAACACTGGGCTACCAGTTTAACACCAGCAGCGACACAGAAGTTATTTTACAAGCCTATCACGCGTGGGGCCCTAAAAGTGTCGAACGCATCCGTGGTATGTTTGCCTATGCTATTTATGACAAAGCTAAAAATGAAGTCTTCATTACCCGTGATCGTTTGGGAATTAAGCCGTTATTTTATGCAAAACTTAGTGATGGCCAATTCGTCTTTGCCTCCGAGCTTAAATCATTAGCGCTCCATCCTAGTTTTAACAAATCTTTGCGCAAGAAAAGCATTGAAGAATATTTCGCCCTTGGCTATGTGCCAGAACCCCATACAATTTATGAAAACGTCTATAAATTAGAGCCGGGACATAGCTTGTTAATCAATATGAATTCTGGCCATATAGAAAATAGTCAATATTGGAACATTCGCTTTAATGATAGCTATAAAGGTTCAATAAAAGACGCCGCAATCGAGCTTGCTAGTAGAGTTGAAGAAGCGGTGAAAATCCGTATGCGTGCGGATGTACCGCTTGGAGCCTTTCTTTCGGGCGGTGTTGATTCTAGTGCTGTTGTTGCCAATATGGCTAAAAATAGTGAGGATGCGGTTAATACCTGTTCTATTGGTTTTGATGACCCCCGCTTTAACGAAGCAGATTACGCTACCCAAGTGGCGGAACAATATAAAACCAACCACCAGTTAAAAATGGTTGACCCCAATGACTATTCCCTGGTTGATGGTTTGATGGATTATTATGACGAACCCTACGCCGATAGCTCCGCCCTGCCTACATTCAGAGTTTGCGAACTGGCCCGAACTAGGGTTACGGTTGCCCTATCAGGGGACGGTGGCGATGAACATCTTGGCGGCTATCGACGTTACAAACTTCATATGTTCGAAGAAAAATTACGCTCCATATTCCCCGCCGCCATTCGCAAAGCGCTATTTGGATTTTTAGGAGCCATTTATCCAAAAGCCGACTGGGCGCCAAGAATATTCAGGGCAAAAACAACATTCCAAGGATTGGCCCGCACTGATGTTGAAAGTTATTTTCACGGAGTTTCCATTTTTAAACCAGAAATGCGTCAGATGCTTTTTAGCGATACTCTAAAGGCCGATTTACAAGATTATAATGCTTTGGAAGTCTTTAACCGTCATGCCAAAGATGCCGATACTGATGATCCGTTATCATTGATACAATATCTTGATATTAAAACATATTTACCGGGCGATATTTTAACCAAAGTAGATCGCGCCTCCATGGCTTATTCATTGGAAGTTCGCGTCCCATTACTCGATCATGAACTTGTAGAATGGATTGCTACCTTGCCGTCTGATTTTAAATTAAGAGGAACAGAGGGAAAATATATATTTAAAAAATCCCTAGAAGATCAACTGCCCCATGATATTTTATATCGACAAAAAATGGGTTTCGGCGTACCGCTTGCCAACTGGTTTAGAAATGAACTCAAAGATAAGATCAAACAGACCATCTTAAGTGATACCATGCTTGATAGCGGTTATTTTAATAAAGACTATCTAGAACGACTTATCAAAGACCACCAATCTGGCAGGCGCGACTATAGCGCTCCTTTATGGACACTGATGATGTTTCAACAGTTTTTAACGCGTCACGGATAAATAATGGATATTTTAACCGTCACGACCTTATATCCCAATCAACAACAGCCCCGCCACGGTATATTTGTTAAAAATAGGTTGGCGGCAATGGATAATATTAAAGATTTTAATCGTAAAGTCATCGCCCCTGTGGCGCAAAATTCATTGGTGAGTAAATTCAGTGATCGTTTTAAAATTTATGATAAAATCCCCCCTTATGAAGATCAGGATTCAATAGATGTTTATCACCCAAAATATTTAACCCTTCCCGGGATAAAGATTTTTGATAACGCCACTTCAATGGCCAAGGCCGCGATCAATATCATAGACGATATTTACCTTAAAAATTCTTCATTTGATATTGTTGACGGTCAATATTTATATCCTGATGGGGTGGCGGCCTATCAAATCGCTAAAAATTATAATAAACCATTAGTGCTAACCGCGCGCGGTAGCGATGTTAATTTCTGGATGAGCAAACCAAAAGTCCGCCAGCAGATATTAAAATCTATTGATTATGCCTCTAAGGTTATTTGCGTCAGTGCCGCTTTGAAACAATCGCTCATGTCTTACGGTGTTGATGAAGCTAAATTAAGCGTTATCATTAATGGTATCGACCCTGAATATTTTAATCCGCAAATTAAAGCCAACCCCCTAAGGGAAAGTTATTTTCTGAGTGTTGGCAACTTAATTGCCCTTAAAGGCCATAATATCATCTTAGACGCCATTTCAGAGCTTAGATCAGCACGTTTAATCATTATTGGCGATGGGCCAGAAAAGAAATCCTTGAAATCACAAGTAAATGAGTTTGGCATCCGCGACCGAGTACAATTTATCAGTCACTTAGACCAGAAAAAGCTTGGTGAGTTTTATGCCGGTGCCACGGCAACGATCCTGATGTCATCAATGGAGGGCATGCCTAATGTCCTATTGGAAAGCCTTGCCACAGGAACACCCGTTATTGCCACAAATGTTGGCGGTGTATCCGAGGTGGTTTTAGCCACAAATGGTATCACATTAGAGCGCCGCAATGCTTATGATTTGGTTGAAGCTATTAAAAAAATCACAAAATTAAATCAAACACGCCAACAAATATCAGACACGGTCAAAGATTACAGATGGTCAAATGTGGCAAAAGCCCAACATGACCTTTACCGCGATCTTCTTTAAATATTTAAGAAAATAAAATGGTCGGGGAGACAGGATTTGAACCTGCGACCCCCTGTACCCAAAACAGGTGCGCTACCAGGCTGCGCCACTCCCCGACCGAAAACAACAATCTATAAAAACAAATTGTGGTTGGGTTAATACGCCAACAAAGGCGTGCGCGCAAGCGTTATTTGTCTATATTTTATTATTTTGAAATATTTTGAAAAATTGGATAGATAATATCGTCACCAGCTTCAATTTCAAGGCGTTTTGCTGCCCCACCCTTTAGCTCTAATACGGCCTTTGCTTCACCGCCTGAACGGATCCTTGATAAGGACATTGGTTGGGCGGAATGAGCAATATTGATGATCTTACCCGCGTCATCAATGAAAACGATATCCAGAGAAATAAATGTGTTTTTCATCCACATATTTATTTCTCGTTTGTGATCATAGATAAAAAGCATGCCATCATTTTCACCAATCTCGTTCCTAAACATCATTCCGTAGGCACGTTGGCTATCATTAGCGGCAATTTCAATTTGAAAAACATGAAGAGTATCTTTTGACTTTATCGATAATTGTGAATGTTCGAATTTTAAAGAAGATCCTTGAGCGGCTACTATATTTGGCATAAGGCTGCACAATATTAGCCCACATATTATAGAGACACATATTTTTTGAAAATAAGAAAAAATTGAAATTCTATTCATCTAATTAAAAAGCCTAACATTCATAAAAACATTGCTACCTGTTATAATATGGCTGAAAAGAATGGCAATTTAAAGGCGGAATTTTCATATATATTCATATCAAGAGAAGACAGGTCAACATCGCTTAATCACTAATTTTCTTGATAGCTCCAACCATTAAACCACGTTCGCCGTCTTCGATCACTACGGTGAGGGTTTGGCCGGGGACTAATTGATCAATATTATAATGGCGCAAAATTTCCATATGGACAAATATATCTTGTCCACCATCACCGCGATTGACAAATCCATAGCCACGGACTTTGTTAAACCATTTTACAACCACATCAACATAATCTTCATCATTATAATTTTTATCATCAATGACAAATTGCACCTCAGATTCAGCAGGTTCAACCGCTGTTGTGAGGTCATAGCTTAAAATCTTAACGGCCTGACGCCCTTTTGGTCGGTTCGCAGAAAGACACTTTACCTTCGTTCCTTCTGGTAAGGATCCAAGATCATGTTCTTTTAGAATGGAGAAATGGACGAGAATGTCGCCCTTATTTTTATTAATCTCATCATCTGCTTCGATAAAACCATAACCTTTGATATCATCAAACCATTTGATTGACCCTGAGATTTCGTCAAAATGTTCCGATACAGCACCAGCATTCTGATCTTCTATTTGACTTGTTGATCCTATTTCTAATTCTTGATCATTAATACTAGTCAAACCTTTTATGGCGTTGTTACTCATTATTCTATACATCCTATTTTATAAACAACTAATCATACTCAACATAACATTTATTCATTTTGTCCAAATTATAACGATCATATTTCCATTATAATTCAAAAACCAATACATCATACTGAGGTGGTCCTGTTTGTTTGGACAGGTTGGCAGCTAAATTAAGGTGTATC
>CALDNY010000246.1 GCA_937914685.1 uncultured Kordiimonadaceae bacterium | reverse complement strand
CGCTCCAACACGTCGAGCACACGCTGACGTAATTTTGATGCAGGTGAAATTACAGCTTTTTTGTTAGCACGTTGTCCGTTACGGATGCGTGTAATCATATCTGCTAGAGGATCACTCATAGACATATTCTCTGTCCTCCTACCAGCTCGACTTCACAACGCCAGGAACAAAACCATGAGAGGCCAGTTGACGTAATGAAACACGAGACATTTTAAATTTACGGTAATAACCGCGTGGACGACCTGTAACTTGACAGCGATTGCGAATTCGTATTTTCACACTGTTACGAGGTAGTTTTGTGAGCTTTAAGCGTGCTGCGAACTGTTCGTCAAATGACAAATTAGGGTCCTTAGCCGCATTTTTTAATGCTTCACGTTTAGCAGCATATTGCTCAACCATACGAATACGTTTTAGGTTTTTATTTACTGCGCTTACTTTAGCCATTATTTATCCCCCGCCGTTTTTGATGCAAACGGCATCTGGAAAGCTGAAAGAAGCGAATGGGCTTCTTTATTATTTTTCGCTGTAGTACAAATAATGATGTCCATTCCTCGAATATCTTCTACATCATCATAATTAATTTCAGGAAAAATCAATTGTTCTTTGATACCAAGGGCATAGTTACCACGGCCATCAAAACTTTTGTCGCTAAGGCCGCGAAAGTCACGAACACGTGGAAGAGCAACTTGAATAAGCCGATCTAAAAAGTCATACATTTTAGAACCGCGTAATGTTACTTTACATCCAAGTGGCATTTCTTCACGAACCTTAAATCCAGCAATGGATTTTTTAGCAAGTGTTGTCACAGGGGCCTGACCGGCAATTAAAGTCATTTCTTTAACTGCTTTTTTAACTTTTTTGCTGTCACTAACAGCACCACCAACGCCCATGTTAAGAACAATTTTTTCGAGCTTAGGAATTTCCATTACATTACTATATGAAAATTCTTCCTGAAGTTGGCCGCGTATTTCATTTACATAAACATCGCGAAGACGAGGACTATAAGCCATTAGATTGCCTCCCCTGATGATCTGGAAATACGAGTTTTAGTTCCGTCTTTATTCATTTTATAACCCGCTTTAGTTGCTTTTCCACTTTTGGGATCTTTAAGAGCCAAATTGGAAACATGAATGGAGGCTTCTTTAGCAATGATGCCACCCTCAGACGTCTGTGTCTGTTTGGTATGGCGTTTTACCATGTTTACACCTTGAACAAGGGCCCGGCCTTTCGAAATCATCATTTCTGTGATTTGTCCAGATTTACCTTTGTCTTTACCAGTTAAAACAATGACTTCATCGCCCTTATGGATTTTATACTTAATGTTAGACATTACAGCACCTCCGGAGCAAGTGAGATTATTTTCATGTGATTAGCGGCGCGTAGTTCACGTACAACAGGGCCAAAAATACGTGTGCCAATAGGTTCGTTTTGTTTATTGATCAAAACGGCTGCATTGGTATCAAAACGGATTGTTGTTCCGTCTTCACGTTGTATATCTTTCCTTGTGCGTACAATTACTGCACGATGCACTTCTCCTTTTTTAACGCGTCCGCGAGGAATTGCTTCCTTTACACTGACAACGATCACGTCACCTACACCAGCTACTTTGCGTTTTGATCCGCCAAGCACCTTGATGCACTGTACGCGACGAGCGCCTGAATTATCGGCAACGTCAAGGTTGGTTTGCATTTGTATCATAGGGTTTTCCTATTTTAGTTTAACTTAACAAAAATACTAATTACGTCTTAAATTAATTAGCACTTCCAATTACTGTCCAAGATTTATTTTTAGAGATAGGACGACATTCTTCAATCCGAACAATATCTCCCACTTTAAAACTGTTGTTTTCATCATGCGCCCGATATTTCTTAGAGCGACGCACAACTTTTTTCACCATAGGATGCATAAAGCGACGTTCGACAAGAACGGTAACCGTCTTATCATTGGCATCACTTACCACAGCGCCTTGTAAAATACGTTTAGGCATATCTATTAACCTTTATCTTTTGATGCAGCGTCTAAACGCTTTGCATTGACTAACGTGCGGATGCGGGCAATTCCCCGACGTACCTGACGAACACGAGACGTATTATCAAGTTGGTTAGTTGCTTTTTGAAAACGCAAATTAAATTGCTCTTTTTTCAAATCGGCAAGCTCACCATTTAATTCTTCAATTGATCGTCCATTAAGTTCGGATGCTTTATTCATCATGAACTCTCCTAATTTTCGCCGAGACGCGTAACAAAACGCGTCGCTATTGGTAATTTAGCTGAGGCAAGCTCAAATGCTTCTTTTGCAAGAGCAAGTGGAACCCCATCCATTTCAAACATAATACGACCAGGCTTAACACGGGCCGCCCAATATTCAATAGACCCCTTACCTTTACCCATACGAACCTCTGCAGGTTTTTTGGATACAGGCACATCTGGGAAAATTCTGATCCAGACTTTGCCTTGACGTTTAATGTGACGTGTCATCGCACGACGTGCCGCTTCGATCTGACGCGCGGTAATTCTTTCTGGCTCAAGAGCTTTTAGTCCACAAGATCCAAAAGTCAGTGTAGTACCGCCTTTTGCGTCACCATGGATACGGCCCTTATGAGCACGCCGGAATTTAGTTCTTTTTGGCTGTAACATATCCCTTATCCTGCGTTTCGAAAGTTTCTTTGGCCACGGCCTTGACCACCGCCAGTAGCTTTCTGTTCATCATTTATACGTTTATCGCGGGCCATTGGATCATGCTCCATAATTTCACCCTTATATAACCATACTTTAATACCGATAACACCGTATGCTGTATGTGCTTTACTTTCAGCATAATCAATGTCTGAACGAAGTGTATGAAGTGGAACACGACCCTCCCTGTACCATTCGGTACGAGCAATTTCTGCACCACCAAGACGACCAGCTGAATTGATACGAATACCGAGTGCACCAAGGCGTATAGCATTTTGCATAACCCGTTTCATAGCGCGACGAAAAGCGATCCGACGTTCCAATTGTTGAGCAACATTATCAGCAACCAATTGTGCGTCAATTTCAGGCTTACGAATTTCAACAATATTAAGGCTCACTTCACTAGCAGAAGGTGCCAATGATGCTATTTTATTACGCAATTTATCAATGTCGGCACCTTTTTTACCAATAATGACACCAGGGCGTGCTGAATAAATTGTCACACGAGCTTTTTTAGAAGGACGCTCAATCACAACTCGACTAACAGCCGCGGCTTTTAATGATGTTAAAAGATACTCACGAATTTTAAGATCTTCATGAAGTATAGTACCGTAACTTTCACCTTCTGCGTACCAACAACTATCCCAAGTGCGATTGATACCAAGGCGGAAGCTAATTGGGTTAACTTTCTGACCCATTATTCACTCTCCTCTTCTACTTCACGAACCACGATCCGCATACGGCTAAAAGGTTTCAAAATTTTAGCCCCGCGTCCACGTGCACGAGCACGAAAACGTTTCATAACAAGTGCTTTACCAACGCTTGCTTCTGCAACAATTAGGCTATCAACATCTAAGCCATGATTGTTTTCTGCATTTGCTACTGCGCTTTCAAGAAGTTTTTTAACATCTTCGGCAATACGTTTTTTAGAGAAAGTTAGATTGGCAAGCGCCTTATCCACTTTCAAGCCGCGAACAAGACCTGCCACCAAATTAAGTTTTTGGGGGCTAATACGAACCATATGCAATACTGCATTTGCTTCATTGTCTGCCAAGCGACGTGGTGTTGATTTTTTACCCACTATCTCTTCCTCGCTTTTTTGTCAGCACCATGCCCGTAATAAGTACGAGTAGGTGAAAATTCACCAAGTTTATGACCAACCATTTCATCTGTTACATAAACAGGAATGAATTTATGGCCATTGTGCACATTAAATGTTTGACCAACAAATTGTGGCAATATCGTAGAACGACGTGACCATGTTTTAATTGGTGTTGATTTGTTTGATACAGTCATTGCTTCAGATTTCTTCAGCAAATGTAAATCAACAAATGGTCCTTTCCATACGGAACGTGACATATCTAGCTCCTACTTCTTACGTTCTTGACGTGATCGTAAAATATAACGATCCGTCGATTTATTGCTACGAGTGCGTTTACCCTTCGTAGGTTTACCCCACGGCGTTACAGGGTGACGACCACCAGAAGTACGACCTTCACCACCACCATGTGGATGATCAACCGGGTTCATGGCTACACCACGAACAGATGGGCGTCTACCAAGCCAACGACTACGACCAGCTTTAGCAAGTTTTTGGTTTTGGTTGTCAGGATTAGATACGGCCCCAATAGTTGCCATACAATCAGAACGAACATAACGTTGCTCACCAGATGCCAAGCGAAGAAGCACATATCCACGGTCACGACCAGTTACCTGCACATAACCACCAGCAGCACGGGCAATTTGACCACCCTTGCCTGGTTTCATTTCAACGTTATGGACAATCGATCCAACAGGAACGCTATATAAAGGCATAGCATTACCAGGTTTCACATCAACCTTTTCACCAGCGACAACTTTGTCACCTTCGCTTACACGTTGTGGTGCAAGAATATAATTCTTTTCCCCGTCCGTATATTCAATAAGTGCGATAAAAGCAGAGCGGTTAGGATCATACTCAAGACGCAGAATAACTGCTTCCATGTCCCATTTACGACGTTTAAAGTCAATCATACGGTATGAGCGTTTATGGCCACCACCGCGATGACGCATAGTGATACGCCCTTGATTGTTACGACCACCTTTGCTGTGCAATCCTTCAGTCAATGACTTAACAGGCTTGCCTTTCCAAAGTTCAGAACGATCAACTGTTACCAGTGAACGCAAACTAGGTGTGGTTGGATTATAAGTTTTTAATGCCATTATTCTACACCCCCGTCGTCACGTCGATGGTATGACCTTCGGCCAATTTAACCATTGCTTTTTTAGCATCACTGCGTCGACCCATCACGCCTTTAAAGCGTTTGGCCTTACCGTTCTGACGAAGAGTATTTACCTTTTCAACTTTAACACTGAAAAGTGCTTCTATAGCGGCTTTAATTTCAGGCTTGGAAGCCGTCATTGGAACATTAAAGGTGACCACATTATTTTCAGAGAGTAAAGTTGATTTCTCTGTAACTACAGGGCCAAGGATAACATCATAATGTTTGATATCAATCATTTGAGTCTCTCCATCAAACTTGCAATAGCCGCTTTAGTAAGTACTAATTTCTCGCGGCGAAGAATGTCATAAACATTAGCCCCTTGAGTAGGCAGCACATCAACATTTGGAATGTTGCTAATAGCTAATTTGAAGTTTTCATTTACGTCAGCACCATCAATGAACAGTGCGTTACTGAACCCTAATTTATCAAGTATTGATATAAGGTCCTTTGTTTTTGCATTCTTAAGATCAACATTTTCCAAAACGATCAAATTTCCGTTGGCCATTTTTGTAGAAAGTGCAGTTTTAAGGCCTAACGCTCTAATCTTTTTTGGAAGGCTCGTTGTGTGTGAACGAACAACAGGGCCAAATGCACGAGCACCGCCGCGAAATTGACTAACTTTACCAGCACCGTGACGGGCAGTACCGCCACCTTTTTGCTTGCCGATACGTTTTGTTGTTCCTGCAACTTCACCGCGAGACTGAACTTTATGTGTGCCAGCACGACGTTTTGCTAGTTGCCATACGACAACCCTTTGCAAAATATCACCGCGCTCAGGTAGACCAAAGATACCATCATCAAGATCGATATCGCCGGCCTTCTTGGCATCAAGTGTAATAACTTGGGCTTTCATCGGTCTATTCCTCATTCTCTGTTGATGCAGCTTCTTGCGCAGGCTCTTCAGCTTTTGCAGGAGCAACCGCAGCTTCTGTCACTGGTGCTGATCTTACCGCACCAGGATATGGTGCATCAGCATGACGGGCTTTTTTAACGGCATCATTAATAAGAACCCAACTATTTTTTGCACCTGGTACAGCACCTTTTACAAGGATAATACCATCCGCAACATCAGTTGAGACAATTTCAAGATTCTGTTGGGTTTTGCGTTCGTCACCATAATGACCCGCCATTTTCTTTCCTTTGAAAACGCGGCCAGGATCTTGACATTGACCCGTTGAACCATGCGATCTATGAGAAACGGAAACACCATGACTAGCGCGAAGACCGCTAAAGTTCCAACGTTTCATCGCCCCGGCAAAACCTTTACCTTTTGATGTTGACGTAACATCAACAATTTGTCCGGCAACGAAATGATCCGCTGTAATTTCAGCACCAAGATCAATAAAGCCATCTTCCGCAATACGAAATTCAGCAAGTTTAACTTTTGGCTCTACTTTAGCTTTAGCAAAATGACCACGCATTGGCTGCGTTGTGCGTTTTACTTTAGCTGTACCAGCGCCGAGTTGAAGGGCATTATAACCATCCTGTTCAGTAGTCTTATGAGCAACGACTTGAGCGTTATCCACATGAAGTACTGTTACAGGTACGTGCTTGCCACCTTCGGCAAATACACGGGTCATTCCCACTTTTTTTGCAATAAGTCCTGAACGCATATTCATTACCCCTGCAACTTAATTTCAACGTCAACACCAGCCGCAAGATCAAGCTTCATAAGAGCATCGACCGTTTGTGGTGTTGGCTCAACAATGTCAAGAAGACGTTTGTGAGTGCGCGTTTCAAACTGCTCACGGGATTTCTTATCAATATGAGGTCCCTTAAGAACCGTATATTTTTCAATCCGCGTTGGCATTGGAATGGGGCCGCGTACGCTAGCACCAGTTCTTTTTGCTGTATTTGCAATTTCACTTGCCGCTTGATCAAGAATACGATGATCAAATGCTTTAAGGCGAATGCGAATATTTTGTGATTCCAACATAATAAATACGCAGACCTTTCGATCTGCGCTCCTAACAACTTAATTATTCAATAATTTTAGCAACGACGCCAGCACCAACCGTACGGCC
>CALDNY010000245.1 GCA_937914685.1 uncultured Kordiimonadaceae bacterium | reverse complement strand
AATGAATATACGATGGTCATAGAGGATATAATTTAATCGTCATTTTTTTTCATAGGTTTTGAAACAACGGCGGTCACATTACTATCATCGTCGTCACTAAGCACAACAGTATTATCATCTGGAGCGATTTCAATATCATCATCATCATCATCCACAAGAAGTTCTTCGTCATCAAGTAACTTTTCAGCTTCTTTTGCTGCTTCACTTACTTGCTTGCGGGCAATCAATTCAATGGAGTGAGTTTTATTTTTCAAAATAATTTCGGGTTTAAATTTATGCTCGCAACTAATGCAAACGATAGGCTCAAAATTACCTAAGTCATAAAATCTAGTTCCACATTTTGGGCATTGACGTTTTTCGCCCCATTCAGCTTTAGCCAAAGAAATTCTCCTTAGAACATATTTAATATTGTTTGCAATTACATAATCTGATGCTGTTCTAACACATAAAAAACATCATTTGCCATTTTATTTTGCTACTGTCAAAGCCTAATATGATAAAAGCGACCACAATGGTCATAAAAATGATAAAATTTCACACTTCTGTATTATTTTATGCTATTTCGCTTTAAAATAGTGTCGGATACTAGAGTAAAAATAAAATATGAAACATCCACAGTCAAAAAAACTTTCTTCATCGCGCTCGGAAACTCTTTGCGGTATCATTAGTGTGCCTGGTGATAAGTCCATTTCCCACCGTTCATTAATTATGGGCGCTTTAAGTGTAGGAGAAAGCACAATAGCGGGATTATTGGAGGGGGAAGATGTGTTGGGTACGGCCAATGCCCTAAAAGCACTTGGGGCAGATATTTATAAAGACGATAATAATATCTGGCATGTCTGGGGCGTGGGGATCGGCGGCCTGCGTCAACCGCAAGCGCCCCTTAATATGGGTAATAGCGGTACAGGAGTGCGGCTTTTAATGGGTTTAGTGGCGACTCACCCCATTACCGTAACCTTCACTGGCGATAAATCCCTTTCCTCGCGGCCCATGAAGCGGGTCACGGATCCGCTACAGCAATTTGGCGCTAAATTTACAGCTTGCGAAAATGGAACTTTACCGATCACTGTCCATGGGACAAAAATGCCGTTGGCGATAACTTATGATCTGCCCGTTGCATCAGCCCAAGTTAAATCGGCGGTCATGCTCGCGGCTTTAAACACGCCCGGTCGCACAACGGTCATTGAAAAAATTCCGACCCGCGATCATTCAGAACGTATCTTTGGATATTTTGGTGTGCCCATTCAGTTACAAACTAATCAAATTCACGTCATTGGACAGGCCGAATTATCGGCTAAAAACATGACGGTCCCCGCCGACCCTTCATCTGCGGCTTTTTTAATAGTCGCCGCATTGATTACTGAGGGCAGCGATATTACCATTAAAAATGTCGGTATCAATCCCGCGCGAACGGGATTATTCACCACATTAATAGAAATGGGCGCTCATATAAAATTTGATAATATCCGTGATCAATGCGGCGAAGATGTCGCCGACATTCGCGTTAAATATTCAGCATTAACAGGCGTTATAGTGCCAAAAGGCCGCGCCCCTTCAATGATTGATGAATATCCCATTCTTTGCGTTGCCGCCGCCTGCGCAACCGGTCAGACGGTTATGCGAAACATCGAAGAATTGCGCGTCAAAGAAAGCGACCGCATTGATGTTATGGTAAAAGGCCTTAAAGCCTGCGGCGTTGAAGTTCACGAACATAAGGACGGCATGAGTGTAAAACAATCTACCGTAAAAGGGGGAGCGACTATCAATACACACCTTGATCACCGCATTGCCATGTCATTCTTAATTTTAGGATTACGCGCTGAAAAACCCATTATAATTGATGATGCGACTGTGATCGAAACGAGCTTTCCAGGTTTTGGGATGCTGTTAAATTCATTGGGAGCTTCAATATGTCCATAATTATCGCCCTTGATGGCCCTGCTGCATCTGGTAAAGGAACATTAGCCCGTAAACTTGCCTCTCACTTTAACTTGAGCCTTTTGGATACCGGATCATTATACAGGGCCGTCGGTTGGACCGTATTACAAAATAAAGGTGATCCCACCAACCAAGAGGATGCCCTTAAAGCGGCGAGAATGATTGAAAACACTGACCTTTCAAACCCTGAATTAAGAAGCGAATCAATTGCATCAGCCGCTTCAAAAGTAGCCGCCCAACCAGCCGTAAGGCAGACTTTAGTTGACTTTCAGCGTCACTTTGCCGCAAACCCAGCACAAGGTAAAGCCGGTACAATCCTTGATGGACGAGACATCGGTACGGTTATTTGCCCTGATGCGGATGCTAAAATTTTCATCACCGCTGACGTTGAAACACGTGCAAAACGGCGGTTTTTAGAGGAATTTGGCGCTGCTGGCAGTGACAAACAATACCAAGAAATTCTCCATGTCCTTAAAGCACGAGACAACCTTGATACCAACCGTGCGGCCTCACCCTTAAAACAAGCTGAAAATGCTTACTTGATCGATACTAGTAATTCAGATATAGAGACCGTGTTTGAAACGGCTCGAAAGTATGTTTCAAGCAAAATGTAGTATAAAATACAGATTATAAATTGTCTTAAACCTATCTTTTTGATGGGCTGGAGATGTTTTTATTTTTTTTATTTTATAAATTTTAACAATGTTTTTGAATAAGACCGTCGGAAACAACCGGCTGGCCTACATAAAAGCAGAATGCCCCTTAACTTAAAGGATAAAGCATTCACATATAGAATAGGTAATTATAATGACTGAAGAACTTAATGTTCCAACCACTGATGATTTTGCAGCGATGCTCGAAGAATCATTAGGCCCCGAAGGAAAATTTGACGGCAAAGTCGTCACAGGTATAATCATTGCGATTGATAAAGAGAGCGCAACTATTGATATTGACCTCAAAGCTGAAGGTCGCGTTCCCCTTAAAGAATTTTCAGATCACGGACAAACCGCAGAGCTTAAAGTTGGCGATAGCGTTGAAGTGTTCGTTGAACGCATTGAAAATGCCAGCGGGGAAGCTATGCTTTCGCGTGAAAAAGCACGCCGTGAAGAATCATGGACGCTACTTGAAAAATCACACGAAGCAGAAGAACGCGTTAATGGTGTTATCTTTGGCCGTGTTAAAGGAGGCTTTACAGTTGACCTTTCAGGCGCCGTTGCTTTCTTACCCGGTAGTCAAGTTGATGTACGTCCGATCCGTGATGTAACACCACTTATGAATATCGAACAACCGTTTCAAATCCTTAAAATGGATCGCAAACGCGGTAACATTGTTGTTTCGCGTCGCGCTATTTTGGAAGAAACCCGTGCAGAACAACGCACTGAAATCATTGCCAATCTCGGCGAAGGTAAAACCGTTGAGGGAATTGTTAAAAACATCACTGATTATGGTGCATTCGTTGACCTCGGTGGTATTGACGGTCTTCTTCATGTTACTGACATTTCATGGAAACGCATCAATCACCCATCAGACATCTTAAATATCGGTGATACCATTAATGTTCAAATTATTCGCTTAAACCCTGAGACACAACGTATCTCACTAGGAATGAAGCAACTTACTGAAGACCCATGGTCAACCATCACAAACAAATACCCAATAGGATCAAAACTTACTGGGCGCATTACAAATATCACTGATTATGGTGCTTTTGTTGAACTTGATGATGGTGTTGAAGGTCTAGTTCATGTTTCAGAAATGAGCTGGGTTAAGAAAAATGTACATCCTGGTAAAATCGTCTCAAGTAGCCAAGAAGTCGAAGTTATGGTTCTTGAAATTGATTCAGAAAAACGTCGTATCAGTCTTGGCCTTAAACAATGCATGGAAAATCCATGGCTTTCATTTGCTGATAAATATCCTGCAAGTACTGAAATTGAAGGTGAAGTTAAAAACATCACAGAATTCGGTCTATTCATCGGCCTTAACGGTGAAATGGACGGAATGGTTCACTTATCTGACCTTGATTGGAACAAATCAGGTGAAGAAGCCATCGCCCAATATAAAAAAGGCGACTTGGTTAAAGCTGTTATTCTTGATGTTGATACAGAAAAAGAACGTATCTCACTTGGTATTAAACAACTGAAGACCGATCCTGCTAAATCTATTTCAGGCTTGAAAAAAGGTGGCGTTGTTACCTGTACTGTTACTCAGGTTACCGAAAACGGACTTGAAGTTTTGATCGGTGAAGACGAAGGAATGAAAGCCTTCATTCGTCGTTCTGATCTTAGCCGTGACCGTGCGGAACAACGTCCAGAGCGTTTCTCTGTTGGTGATAAGCTAGACGCCAAAGTAACCACATTGGATAAGAAAGCCCGTAAAGTTAATCTTTCCATTAAACAGCTTGAAATTTCCGAAGAAAATGAAGCTGTGGCACAATATGGTTCATCAGACAGTGGTGCTAGCCTCGGTGACATTCTTGGTGCGGCTCTTGCAAAAGCAAAGCCTGCTGATAAAAAAGAAAAACCTGCGAAGAAAGCTGCTCCTAAAAAGGCTGCTGCTAAAAAAGTGGATGATGCCGAAACAGGTGAAGATGAAAAGCCTGCTAAGAAAGCGGCTCCTAAGAAAGCTGCTGCTAAAAACGCAGACGATGAAAAAGATGATGTTAAAAAACCTGCTAAAAAGAAAGCCGATCCTAAAAAAGCTGCCGCTAAAAAAGAAGATAAATAAACATCTCAATCTTTTAAATATCAAATTTATAACCCGTCCGGCACTGCCGGGCGGGTTTTTCTTTGGTTTTTATGAGCAGATTTTGTCCAGTGATGATTCTATAATCTGCCCTTAAACAATCAATTTAGCTTTAGAAAACAGACAAGAATCCTCCTTAAATCTACTAAAAGAGGCCTAAATTACGAAAATTAACTTTAATTTTGAAAAAAAACATGCTTTATAAGGCACTTAGCCTTGACGCCCCCCTCCGTCTCTGTCAACTTATAGTCACAATGCATAGATGTAATATAAATAACATATAGGGGTCATACGATGATAAAGTCGGAGCTAATAGCAAGATTGGTCAATGCCAATCCCCACCTTTATCAACGCGATGTTGAACGGATCGTAAATACTATTTTCGAAGAAATTACAGAAACTCTTGCCCAAGGTAACAGAGTTGAGCTTCGTGGTTTCGGCGCTTTTTCAGTGAAACACCGCCCTGCACGCACAGGGCGTAACCCACGAACTGGCCAAGCGGTAAATGTTCCTGCTAAAAGTGTACCTTATTTTAAAACCGGTAAGGACCTGCGCGAGAAACTTAACAAGAAATAGTTTTGAGCACCATTATACAGCACCGTTTTTTTATTTTATGAGGCCTTAAGAAATGCGCTTTATCTTTTATGCTGCTTTTATTTTATTCACACTTTTGTGTATCATCATTGCAATTTCCAACGATGGGCCTATAAATTTCAGCTTAAGCCCATTACCTATCAATCTGGTCATGCCTGCTTATATGCTGGTTTTTCTTGGTGTTTTCATAGGGTTATTCGGCGGTTGGATTGTATCGTTCATTTCAGGAATTAGCCATGCCCGACGTCATAGGCTTGCTGATAATAAAATTAAAGAACTCGAATTGAAATTAAATTTTCAAAAATCCTCCACTAAAGATTTGGCAAATAGTGAAATCCGTGGCAAAAGCGCAAAACAATAGTTTATTTCAGGAAACTCTATGGTCGACCTTAAAGCTTCTGAGCGCATATTATGTGCCCTAGATACCATAAATACAGTAGAAGCCAGCGCGCTTGCTAAAGTCCTAGGCCCCCATGTGGGCGGCGTTAAACTGGGGTTAGAATTTTTTGGCGCAAACGGCCCACAAGGATTTATGGAAGTTGCTAAAGTCCAGCCTAATATATTCCTTGATTTAAAATTACACGATATCCCCAACACAGTGGCAAAGGCTATTACGGCTCTAATGCCACTTGCCCCCACTATTATGACAATTCATACGGCGGGCGGCCCTGCTATGATGGCGGCAGCAGCAAAGGCGGCGCAGGAAGCCGCAGCCGCGGTTGGTTGCAAAAGGCCGATGATTGTTGGTGTTACCATATTGACCAGCCTTGATGGTGATGATCTTGAGGCGGTTGGATACCAAATTCCGCTCGCAAAACAAGTTGTTAAAATGGCGCGCCTTGCCAAAGAAAACGGTCTGGACGGCGTTGTTTGCTCCTCCCATGAAATTAGCCTGATTAAAGAGGCATGCGGCAAAGATTTTAAACTAGTGGTGCCGGGAATTCGTCCTGCAGGAAGTGCGGTCGGTGATCAAAAACGTATCATGACCCCCTATCAAGCCGTCGAGCTTGGCGCTGATTATTTAGTCATTGGCCGTCCCATAACCCAGGCCGACGATCCGATAATGGCAGCAAAAAACATAGCACATGAAATTAATGGATGATGGTGACTAGGCAAGCAAAAATATGTGGGCTCTCCACAGAAGAAACCGTCATCGCCGCCATCAACGCGGGGGCCAATTATGTTGGATTTGTTTTTTACCCCCCCTCACCACGAAATATTTCCATCGAGAGTGCGCAGAATTTGGCATCATTGGTGAGTGAAGATGTTAAAAAAGTCGGTGTTTTTGTCAATCCAAAGGATGAATTACTGCTCTCTGTTTTAGCTAAAGTAGATTTAGATATTATTCAACTTCACGGCAATGAAAGTGTTGAACGGATTCAATATCTCCAACAAAGGTTTTCAAAAAAAATAATGAAAGCCGTTGCCATTGCCAGTGTTTCTGATATTTCAAGGGCAAGAGAGTATGAAAAAACCGCAGACATGCTTCTATTTGATGCTAAAGCACCAAAGGATCTTGAGAATGCCCTACCTGGTGGTAACGGCCTTCAATTTGATTGGACCCTTATCGCGGGGAATCAATGGAAAATTCCTTGGATGTTGTCAGGCGGATTGGACGCTAGTAATGTTGCTCAAGCCGTTCACATCAGTGGTGCTATGACGGTTGATGTCTCAAGTGGGGTTGAAAACGAACCCGGCAATAAAGATATAAAGAAGATTAAAAGCTTTATGGCTGCACTTTTGGCCAGTAAAAATGCCAGTATAAATGAAAGCGAATGATGGATAAGAAAAAGGCAAATAGTTACCGTAACGGCCCAGATGACCAAGGACATTTTGGGATTTACGGGGGACGTTATGTCGCGGAAACTCTTATGCCGCTTATCCTTGAAGTGGAAAAAACCTACAATCAAGCCAAAAACGATCCTGCCTTTCAGCAGGAATTTCATCACCTGTTAAATGAATATGTTGGTCGCCCAAACCCGCTCTATTATGCAAAACGCATGAGCGAAAATTTAGGCGGGGCAAAAATTTATTTCAAACGAGAAGAATTAAATCATACGGGGGCCCATAAAATAAATAATTGTATAGGCCAGATTCTTTTGGCGCGACGCATGGGAAAAACTCGCATCATTGCTGAAACCGGCGCAGGGCAACACGGTGTTGCCACCGCCACTGTTTGTGCATTATTTGGTATGTCCTGCGTTGTTTATATGGGAGCAAAAGACATTGAACGTCAAAAACCAAATGTCTTTCGCATGAATTTGTTAGGAGCAAAAGTTGTCCCAGTGACCTCAGGTTCTCAAAGTTTAAAGGATAGTATGAACGAAGCGATGCGCGATTGGGTCGCCAATGTTGATGATACCTATTATATTATCGGAACAGTCGCTGGCCCCCATCCATATCCAGAAATGGTTCGCGATTTTCAACGCGTGATCGGTGATGAAGCGCGCGCACAGATTTTACAAAAAGAAGGGCGTCTGCCCGATAGTTTAGTGGCCTGCGTTGGTGGTGGTTCAAATGCCATTGGGTTATTTCATCCGTTTTTAGATGATGATGTTAAAATATATGGAGTTGAAGCCGCAGGTCACGGCGTTGATACAGATAAAAATGCAGCGTCCATCGCTGGTGGTGCGCCGGGCGTATTGCATGGCAATAGAACTTATTTATTGATGGATGATGACGGACAAATTTTAGAGGCTCATTCCATATCAGCAGGTCTTGATTATCCCGGCATTGGCCCCGAACACAGCCATTTAAATGATATAGGTCGCGTTAAATACGTATCGATTACCGACAAGCAAGCCCTAGAGGCCTTTAAATTTTGTACCGAAATGGAAGGGATTATACCCGCACTTGAAAGCGCACATGCCATTGCTTATGTCATGCAATTAGCCCCTAGTTTAGCCAAAGACCATATTATGATTATGGGGTTAAGTGGACGCGGTGATAAAGATATTTTCACTGTTGCTAAAGCCTTGGGTCAGGATATTTAACATGGGCTTATCAAGAATAGAAAAACGCTTTGAAGAATTAAAATCGCAAAATCGCGCCGGCTTAGTGACCTTCATTACAGCCGGTGATCCAGAGTATGATGTTTCGTTAAATATCCTAAAAGGACTGCCTAAGGCTGGTGCTGATATTATCGAATTGGGAATGCCATTTTCGGACCCAATGGCCGATGGCCCCGCCATTCAAGCGGCGAGCATTCGTGCGCTTAATCATAAAATGACCTTGAAAAAAACAATAGAGATGGTCAGGGAATTTAGAAAAATAGACGACGCAACACCAATAATTTTAATGGGTTATTATAATCCCATATATATCTATGGCGTTGATCGGTTTTTGCATGATGGCTTAGAGGCTGGTATTGATGGGCTTATTATTGTCGATCTGCCGCCTGAAGAGGACAGTGAGCTTGCCATTCCTGCAAAGGCGGCTGATATGGCAATGATCCACCTCGCGACCCCGACTACAGATCAAAAAAGATTAGTGAAAATATTAGAAAATGGCACGGGATTTTTATATTATGTGACAATCGCCGGCATAACAGGTACGCAAAAACCAGACCTTGTCCCTGTTAAAAATGCCTTGGCCAATTTTCGTAAACAAACAAATATTCCCATTGCAGTGGGCTTTGGTATAAAATCACACCAAGATGCGGCTCAATTTGCTATATTTGCCGATGCAGTCGTGGTTGGTTCAGCTATTGTTGATATAATAGCGCAAAATATTGATCAAGAAGGTCTTGCAAAAAGCCCATTAGAGAGTAAAGTCCTTTCTTTTGTGAGCGAACTTGCGCACGGTGTTAAAAACGCGAGAAAAAATATTGAGGATTAAGATATGAATTGGCTGACAAATTTTGTGCGTCCAAAAATCCAAAGCATTATCGGACAAAAATCAGAAACTCCAGATAACCTTTGGCATAAATGCAAGGGTTGTGGCCAATTGCTTTATGTTAAAGATTTTGAAAACAATATGAACATCTGTCCTAATTGTGATCATCATGACCGTATTGGTCCGACAAAGCGTTTTAAAAATCTTTTTAATAATGGGGAATATAGCCTCATTGACTTGCCAAAAGTAAAAGATGATCCGTTAAAATTTAAAGATCAGAAAAAATATACCGAACGTTTAAAAATAGCGCGCTCAAATAGTGAGTTTGAAGACGCCATTGCTGTTGCTTATGGTAAAATGGGTAATATTAATACGGTCATTGTTGTACAGAATTTCTTGTTTATGGGTGGATCAATGGGTGTTGCTGTGGGTAATGGTATTATTGCGGCAGCACTGCATGCTATTGAGAAAAAAGCACCCCTTATTTTATTTTCTGCCGCAGGTGGCGCACGTATGCAAGAGGGTATATTATCATTGATGCAAATGCCGCGCTGTACGGTTGCTGTACAAAAATTAAAAGAAGCAGGCCTGCCTTATATTGTCGTGTTAACCGACCCAACTACGGGCGGCGTTACTGCGTCATACGCCATGCTAGGCGATGTTCAAATCGCTGAACCAAATGCGCTAATATGCTTTGCTGGCCCTAGGGTTATTAAAGACACAATTCGCGAAGAACTGCCCGAAGGTTTTCAAAGAAGTGAATATTTACTTGAGCATGGTATGATTGATATGATCGTTAATCGGGCTAATATGCGCGAAAAACTTACCCAGCTTTTAAGCCTTCTTATGAACCAAGCGGCCTAAATTAAAACAATGAATTTCCGCAAAAGCGACCGCATTCTAGAGGAGTTATTAAAACTCCATCCTAAAATTATCGATCTATCCCTTGATCGCATGGTTGATATTTTAGCGGCCCTTGGCAATCCACAAAATCATCTGCCGCCTGTTATCCATGTGGCAGGAACAAATGGCAAAGGATCAACCAGTGCTTACCTGCGTTCTATACTGGAAGCTGCCAACTTGTCTGTGCATGTCTATACATCTCCGCACCTCGTTAACTTTAATGAACGAATTAGGCTAAATGGCAAAATCATCGATGAACAAGACCTAAGCACTCTACTAGACCATTGTCGGGTTATTAATGATGGAAAACCGATCACATATTTTGAAATAACAACCGCCGCTGCCATAAAGGCTTTTGCAGATCATGCCGCAGACGCTCTGATCTTAGAAGTAGGTCTTGGCGGACGATTGGACGCTACCAATGTGGTTGATCACCCTTTAAGCACAGTTCTGACCCCTATATCCCTTGACCATGAACAATATTTAGGAAATGACCTCAGCATCATAGCCATGGAGAAGGCGAGTATTGCGAAATCTGGAGTTCCGCTCGTAACCAGCCAACAGCAAGACATTGTTCAAAATAAAATTATAGAAATTGCCGCCCTTAAAAATGCTGACCTTAAAACCGATTGGTCCTTTAAAGCCCAAGATGCAGGGTTTACTTATCAAGATCAATTTGGAACGCTGACTTTGCCGCGACCCAACCTAATAGGCCCCCATCAAATTTCAAATGCCGCCTTAGCTATTGCCACACTACGCCATCAAGATAAATTCAGTCTTGATGATAAATGTTACGAAATTGGAATAACCACTGCAGTTTGGCCGGCACGTATGCAAAATATTTCAGATAGCCCTTACGGTAACCTGCTCTGTGAAGGCAGTGAATTATGGCTTGATGGCGGTCACAATCCCGCCGCCGCCAAGATCATTACAGAGACCTTCAAAGATCAGAAGATCATTATAATATGCGCCATGTTGGAAAATAAAGATTGCAACGGATTTCTCAAGCAGTTCGCGACACTTTGCCATCAACTCTATGGCATAGAGATACTGGGCGAAGCGAGCCTACGCGCGACAAAAATAATGGAAATAGCCCAGAGCCATAATATAAACGCCACAACCGCAGAAAATGTTCGAGACGCGCTCATGATGATCGACAATAGCAAACCACACAAAGTTCTTATTTGCGGATCATTATATCTAGCAGGTCACGTTCTGAGAGAGAATAACTTGATCCCACAATAACTGCTGATAATATAACTATAATATCTACACTAATATTTGTGATATGGAATTAAACATGCCCGATACACGCCTTTATTTAATCACGCCATCAGAATTTTCATTGGATAAATTTTCTAATGATTTAACAGAAGCCCTCGACGGAGGCGATGTAGCGAGTGTCCAGCTTCGTATGAAAGAAGCGAGCGACGAAGAAATCCTTGAAGCGGCGGCAGTTTTAATGCCCATTTGTCACGCCAAGGACGTGGCGTTTATTATTAATGACCGCGCCGATATTGCCCATAATATTGGCGCAGACGGCGTCCATATTGGTCAGGAGGATTTATCCTATATTGAAACCCGTGCCATTGTCGGGCCAAACCTCATTATTGGAGTGACAGTGAAAGACAGCAAACATCTTGCTATGCTCGCAGGAGAGCAAGGGGCGGATTATGTAGCATTTGGTGCTTTTTATCCAACGACAACAAAAATAACAACGGCCCAAGCACAGCCCGAAATTTTAACATGGTGGCAAGATATATTTGAAATTCCCTGCGTTGCGATTGGGGGCATTACCACTGAAACCGCACCTCAACTTGCCAAGGCTGGCGCTGATTTTATCGCTGTATGTTCTGGGGTGTGGGATTATAAAGACGGCCCTAAGGCTGCGGTCAAAAAATTTAACCAGCTAATCGCTTAAATGATCGCTCAATATCCCATACTCTATAGCTTTAGACGCTGCCCCTATGCAATAAGAGCACGGCTTGTTCTTTCTGCCTGCAACATCACTTGTGAATTGCGCGAGGTGGTCTTAAAAGACAAGCCCCAACAAATGATCGCCTTATCACCAAAAG
>CALDNY010000244.1 GCA_937914685.1 uncultured Kordiimonadaceae bacterium | reverse complement strand
GGTTAAATTCTAATTGTGTTAAGCTAAACATTCCCACGGTCAAAATAACATCATGAAAAAGCGCGATCACCGCGCCCAAACCAAATTGCCATTCAAAACGGATCCAAATGTAAAGAAGCACCGCGCCAATAGCCATCAGAACCGACATAAAGCCGTCTTGAATAAGTTCGCCAGAAACTTTTGGGCCGACCGATTCCGTCCGTTTAAAACTTATTTCAGCGTCGATGCCGTTCTTCAATGTGGATTGAACAAGCGCTACAACTTCGTTAAGTGGTTTATCTTTTTGATATTCAAGGCGGATCAGAATCTCATTTTCAGCACCAAATGTTTGAACCGCGACATCGCCAAGGCCAAGGCCTTTGGTTAAACTTCTTATTTTACCAATATCTGCGGGGCCTTCTGTGTGGGCCTCAATTAAAAAACCGCCTTTAAAATCTATGCCGAAATTAAGACCCCTATCAAAATAAAGCCAGATTGAGGCTATGATCATCAATAAAGAGAGGCCATACGCGACTTTACGCATTTCAATAAAGGGGATTTTTGTGTTTTGTGGTACCAGTTTAAGTAGCCGCATAAATAATTCCCTTGTTTAAAGTTTCAAAGTGGCAGGACGCGCTTTACGAGCCCATAAAACAATGATTAATCGTGATAAGCTAACCGCCGTAAAGACGGAGGTAAAGATACCCGCCGCCAGTGTCACAGCGAAGCCTTTAACGGGGCCCGTTCCAAACTGAAATAAGATAAGCGCCGCGATAAGTGTTGTTACATTGGCATCAATAATCGTGCTAGAGGCACGGGAATAACCCAAATCGATGGCCGAGAGCACGCCTTTACCGTTGCGCATCTCTTCTCGAATACGCTCAAAAATCAGCACGTTGGCATCTACCGCCATACCGACGGTCAGTACGATCCCGGCAATTCCTGGTAAAGTTAAGGTCGCACCAAACATAGAAAGCACACCAAAAATAAGGAAAATATTGATCGTTAATGCAGCATTGGCAATCATGCCAAAAAAGCCGTAACTTAACCCCATATAGACCATCACCGCAGCAAGTCCGATCATGGAAGCAAATTTACCCGATGCCACCGCATCAGCGCCCAAATCAGGACCGACGGTTCTTTCTTCTAATACACTAAGCGGTGCGGGAAGCGCACCAGCGCGCAGTAACATAGAAAGGTCATTGGCTTCTTGCACAGTAAAGCTACCGGATATAATCGCCGAACCGCCAAGGATTGCCGTTTTAATATTTGGCGCACTGATCACTTTGCCATCAAGAACAATCGCAAACGGCTTATTAACATTAGCGCGCGTTGCATCGGCGAATTTTTTACCGCCTCTTGTGTTAAATGTAATCGAAACAGCAGGCTGATTATTTTGATCTTGGGAATAGTTAGCTTTAACCAAATCCTCACCAGAAACCATCACCCTCGTTTTAATAGCATATTTACGCATAGGATTGCCTGCGGCATCCTTTTCATATGACGGTAAGATCCTCGTTCCCGGCTTTACCTTACCGCGTGCTATATCGGAAAGGCTCATGGTGGTATCGGTTAAATGAAAATCCATTTTCGCGGTTTGACCTAAAATATCTTTCAAACGTTGTGGATCATCAATGCCCGGAACTTGAATGAGAATACGGTCCTCGCCACTTTGTTGAATAGTGGGTTCTTTCGTCCCCATTTCATCAATACGGTTGCGAACAACTTCAATAGATTGCTGAACAGATTGGGTTTTTTTAACTAATACCGCCGCCTCAGTTAATAGAACACTGATATTAGGACCACTGCCATCTTCAATTTCAATATCATCACTGCCTGTGGACGTTAGGCCACCACCAACTTTATCGATGGTGCCACGAATAACCCTTATGGCATTATCACGGTCTTCTGCATTGACAAGGGTAATCTGTAATTTTTCACCAACCACACGAATGCGGTGACGAATACCTTCATCGCGCAACTCATCGCGTATGCTACTGGTTTTATCTTCAAGCAGGCTTTTAATAACGCTACTCACGTCCACTTCCATAAGTAGATGAGCGCCACCTTGTAAATCAAGCCCCAAAGTAATTTGTTTCGAGGGTAAAAAATCCGGCAAATTTTCAAGCTGCTTTTCAGATAAAAAATTGGGCATGGCCAACATAATAACAAGTAAAGAGAAAAGAACGATTGAGATAATTTTCCAGCGGGGGAAATCAAGCATTAGCCTATATCCGTATTAATTGTTTATTTTTTGTCATCATTGGCAGGCGCTGGCTTACCTTGCACTTGGCTAATGGTAGAGCGAATAACACGAACTTTAACGTCTTTGGCTATTTCAACTTCAATTTCATTATCATCAATGACTTTGCTCACTTTTGCAACAATACCGCCCGACGTTACGACCTTGTCGCCCCGCTTTAAAGTATCAACCATAGATTTATGTTGTTTGGCACGTTTTTGTTGTGGTCTGATCAATAGAAAGTAAAATACGACAAAAATAAGCACGAAAGGCAATAGCCCCATTAAGCCACCTTCACTACTACCCAGAGTTTGTGCATAAGCTTCTGAAATGAACATTTAGATATTCCTCTATTTTTTTATTAAATTTACCTATTGGATATAAGCAAAGGGCGATGTAAAAACAAGAGGAAAGAGTTATTGTTGACCTATAAAGTGCCACATTGCGCAAATAATGAGAAAAGTATGTCTGAAATAAATGAAAAACTATTAAAAACCATTGCCGATGCTTTAGAAAGAATGGCGCCAAAAGAAATTGAAAAGCCGTCTCTTGCAAAGGGCGATGCTTTTATTTGGCAAATAGAGCCTGATCGACTTCATCTGGTGAAGACGGTCAATTATGTAAATATTGATCTTTTAAGAGCGATTGATCATGTACGGGATATCTTGCTTAAAAATACTGAACAGTTTGCCAATGGTTATCCCGCTAATAACGCGCTTCTTTGGGGTGCGCGCGGCATGGGCAAAAGCTCGCTTATAAAAGCGATCCACGCAAAAATGAAAAACATCGCCCTGATAGAAATTCACCGAGAAGATATCCCAAGCCTACCGCGCTTACTTGAAATATTAAAGCAAAGCGAGCGACGGTGCATTTTATTCTGTGATGATTTATCTTTTGATCATGATGATGGTACTTATAAATCTTTAAAAGCCGTCCTTGAAGGGGGTATTGAAGGAAGACCTAATAATGTTATTTTTTATGCCACCTCAAATCGCCGTCATCTTATGGCTCGCGACATGATGGAAAATGAAAGATCAACGGCCATTAATCCATCTGAAGCAACCGAAGAAAAAGTATCACTCTCTGACCGCTTCGGTTTATGGCTTGGTTTTCATAGCTGTTCCCAAGATGATTATCTTGCAATGATCGATGGCTATCTTGATCACTATCATATTAAAATAGATAAAAAAATTGCCCACGCCGAAGCCTTAACATGGTCGCGAACAAGAGGGGCACGATCAGGTCGTGTGGCATTTCAATATATTGAGGATTTAGCAGGAAGGTCTGCGCTAAAACTTAAAAATTAATGTCAAGCGTCTACAAAATAAAGGCTGTTTTTAACGTCATCCTGCACAAGAATTTTAAAATTTTTGTGGTTAGAATTCTTTAAAGATACAGACCTCTTAGCCTTAAGGTTTGATGCCTTGGCTAAATAAAACTCAATACTATATATGTCATATTCATTCTTCATTATTGGTTTCTTTCAACTGATTAAGAATCACCATTAACTTACTCTAGCCTATAATCTTTACATTTTTATTAAGCTCAC
>CALDNY010000243.1 GCA_937914685.1 uncultured Kordiimonadaceae bacterium | reverse complement strand
CAGGCAAGAAATGGCTCCTTATTCCGATATTGATCTGCTTTTTATTCTGCCCTACAAAAAAACCGCATGGAGCGAGCAAGTCGTTGAATATATGCTCTATATACTTTGGGATATGGGTTTTGATGTGGGCCATGCGGTACGCACAGTTGGCGAATGTATTCGTCTCTCTAAACAAGACCTTACCATTAAAACATCACTTCTTGAAATGCGTTATATTTGGGGCGAAAAGCCGCTTTTTGATGAGCTTGTTTCGGAATATGATAAAAAAATTGTTAAAGGGAATGCCCCAGAATTTACCGAAGAAAAATTAAAAGAAAGAGACGTTCGTCATAAAAAATTAGGAGACACCCGTTATGTGGTTGAACCCAATTTGAAAGAGGGAAAAGGGGGGTTGCGTGATCTTCATACATTATCCTGGATTGCTAAATTTACTTATAAAGTTCGTAAGATAAGTGAAACCGTAGATACAGGCGTTTTTACAGAGGAAGAATATCGTGAATTTAATAAGGCCGAAGATTTCTTATGGGCCGTACGCTTTCATCTACATTATTACGCAGGAAGGTCAGAAGAAAGAATAACTTTTGATGTGCAGAAGGCCTTATCGGAAAAACTCGGTTATGCGGATCGGCCCTATATGTCTGGCGTTGAAAGATTTATGAAACATTTCTTTTTAACAGCAAAAGATGTCGGTGATCTAACGCGGATATTCTGTGCCTATTTGGAGGAAAAACATAAGCGAAAAGCGCCTTTAAGACTTTCTAATTTCTATTTTAGATCCAAAAATGTTGATGGTTTTCCTATAGTCGGCGGTCGTATCAGTATTAAGAATGTCAAAATGATAGAACAAGATCCGGTTAAAATGATCGAAGTTTTTCATGTGGCTCAAAAATATGGCCTAGATATTCATCCTCAGGCCTTGAGGTTAATCCGGCAAAATCTAAAACTTATTAAGGGCCGCACGAGACGAGATGAAAAGGCGAATGCTATTTTTCTTGAAATTCTAACCTTTAAAGATGGCCCGGGCTTTGCTTTAAGATTAATGAATGAGGTTGGTGTTCTTGGCCGCTTCGTCGCTGATTTTGGCAGAGTAGTCGCGCAGATGCAGTATGATATGTATCATGTTTATACGGTTGATGAACACACCATTCGCGCCATTGAAATTACGTCACAAGTGGAAAGTGGTAAACTCGAAGAAGAGCATCCCCTTGCCCATAAAATTATCCATAAAATTAATTCGCGACGGGTATTGTATCTGGCGGTTTTTTTACATGATATAGCCAAAGGACGAAAAGGCGATCATTCGGTGCTTGGTGAAGAGGTCGCCCATAAGTTATGCCCGCGCTTTGGCCTCAGTCCAGCGGAAACGGAACAGGTGGCGTGGTTAGTTCGTTGGCATTTATTAATGACACTTTCGGCCTTTAAAAGGGATTTAAGCGATATTAAAACCATATCTGATTTTTCCGATCAGGTTCAAAGTCCAGAAAGATTACGGCTGCTGCTGGTGCTGACGGTCGTCGATATTCGCGCCGTCGGGCCTAAAGTTTGGAATGGCTGGAAAGGTCAATTGCTTCGGGATTTATATAGTCGTTCAGAAGAATATCTGCTCGGGGGGCATGTTAAATTTGATGATACTTATCATGTGGATAATATTAAAAAAGAACTGAGAGAGGCCTTAAGTGATTGGCCGGAGGATAAGTTTGAACGTTATGTTAATCGGTTTTATGATCCTTATTGGCAGGCGGTGGATAAAGATGCTTTGGTTCGAAATGCCTTGATGATTGATATGGCGGATACCTATAAGGATAAATTTACGGTCAATATTAATATTGATGAATTTCAAGATATTTCGGAACTGAGCATTTATACAGAAGATCATTCGGGATTATTCGCCAGCCTAACAGGGGCGATCGCCTTAAGTGGAGCCTCTATCCAAGGGGCAAGAATTTTTACCACCAAAGACGGCATGGCTCTTGATAGTTTCAGAATTCAAGATGCAAACGGTAAAGTTTTTAAAGAAAAACGAAAATTGGAAAAATTACAATCAAACATCACAGAAACGTTGGCTGGAAATATCAAGCCTCGAGAAGTGTTTGACCGAAGACGCGCTAATAAAAAACGCACCGATGTATTTAAGGTGGAACCGAGAGTTCTTATTGATAATAAAGCCAGTAACAGTCAAACTGTTATTGAATTGAATGGCCGCGACAGAATTGGTTATTTGTTTGATTTATCTCAAATATTGGTTGATTTGAAATTATCCATTAGTTCGGCCCATATCGCAACATACGGCGAGCGGGCCATAACAGTATTTTTTGTTCGTGATTCATTTGGTCATAAAATTTTAAATGAAAAGAAATTAAATCTGATTGAACAAATGCTTATGAAAACGCTAAAGGAAGAACAATAATAATGTCAGTTCTAAGAGCAACAGCTATTTTTGGCAGCCTGACGATGGTTAGCCGTGTCCTTGGTTTTATGAGGGATGTTTTGATGGCGGCTGTGTTAGGGGCGGGGTTTGTTACGGATTGTTTTGTTGTCGCTTTTAAACTACCCAATTTTTTCAGACGACTTTTTGCAGAAGGGGCTTTTAATGCGTCCTTCGTGCCGATTTTTACCGCGACCTTGGAAAAGGATGGCAAACAAGAAGCCTTGAAATTCGCAGAAGAAGCCTTCGCCTGTCTTGCTATAACATTGCTGATTTTTGTGGGCTTGATGGAAGTCTTTACCCCCGCTTTAATCTATACTATCGCCAATGGTTTCACGGATGATGAAATGAAATTCACCCTTGCCGTGACCCTAACCCGTTATACCTTTCCTTTTATTTTATTCATATCGCTTGTCTCTTTATTGGCGGGAATATTAAATTCATTGGGTCAATTTGCGGCAACAGCGGCGGCACCGATTATTTTAAATATTTGCTTGATCACGGCTCTATTATTTGCCGCTAACCTTATGGCTACACCAGCGCACACCTTGGCTATTGCTGTCAGTATTGCGGGGGTTGTCCAACTGATATTCCTTTATAGAGCCTGTTATAAAGCGGGTTACCGTGTCCATATTAAAATGCCGCGCTTAACACCAAAAGTGAAAAAACTACTTCTCGTTATGGGGCCTGCGGCCTTGGGAGCGGGGGTTATTCAGCTTAATTTATTGCTTGATATGATTATTGCCTCTTATCTTCCTGATGCCTCCATGTCTTATTTATATTATGCAGACAGGCTCAATCAATTGCCTGTGGGGGTGATCGGTGTGGCTTTGGGAACTGTGTTACTACCCTTTTTATCGCGAAGTATCGCAAGCGGTGATGAAGCTCTAGTGGTAAAAAGCCAAAATCAGGCCATTGAAATGGGATTGTTTTTCACCATTCCCGCAGCGGTGGCTTTTATCATAGTACCCAATGATCTTATTCATGTGCTTTTAGAGCGTAGCAATTTTTCGAGCGAGGCAACCCTTCAGACATCACTGACGCTGGCCGCCTACGCTGCGGGACTTCCTGCCTATGTGTTGGCTAAGGTTTTTGTACCAGGTTATTTTGCCAGAGGAGATACAAAGACACCGTTAAAATTTGCCGTTGTAGCCCTTATTATTAATGTCAGCTTAAATTTGATCCTTATGCAGTATTTTGCTCATGTTGGCCTTGCTATAGCGACGGCTATATCCGCTTGGATCAATGTCCTGATGCTTGGCGGCGGGCTTATAAAAAAAGGTCATTATCAAGTTAAAATGGCTTTAATAATCAGGCTTTTAAAATATATTTTATGTAGCATTATTATGGGGTTGGTCATTTGGCAAATACGAATATTAGTGGCCCCTATGATCGGTGGCGGCGCTCTGTCACAAATTGCTGGTTTGCTTATTCTGGTAATTGGCGGAATTGGTAGCTACCTTGCGGCGATATTTATCAGCAAAACTGTAAAAAAAGAAGAGCTTCGCGCCCTCTTTTCAAAGTGATAGTTGACCAAGGGGAAATTTAAGGTCATATAAGAATGCCAATCTACAATTCAACAGGGATGTGTCCAAAACATCTAAAAGGAAATAAAATGACCAGCTTCAAACAGCGCGTGTTTTCTGGCGTCCAACCATCAGGTAATCTTACCCTTGGCAATTATCTGGGAGCCATCCGTAATTGGGTTGGATTACAAGATACTCATGAAACTATTTTTTGTGTTGTTGACCTTCATGCGATCACCACATGGCAGGATCCAAACACCCTACGTGACGCCACAAGGGAAGTGGCCGCTGGAATGATTGCCTGCGGAATTGATCCTAAGAAAAGCATTCTTTTTAATCAAAGTCAGGTTTCTGCACATGCTGAATTGGCATGGATATTTAATTGTGTAGCGCGAATGGGCTGGCTTAACCGTATGACCCAATTTAAAGAAAAAGCAGGCAAAAATAGCGAACGGGCCAGTGTTGGGCTTTATGTTTATCCTGATTTGATGGCTGCGGATATTCTGCTCTATAAGGCAACCCATGTTCCGGTGGGTGCAGATCAAAAACAGCATTTAGAACTCACTCGGGACATAGCGCAAAAATTTAACAATGATTATAAAGTTGATTTTTTCCCATCCGTTGAGCCTCTTATCTTTGGGGAGGGCACCCGAGTTATGTCGCTTCGTGACGGAAATGCTAAAATGTCAAAATCTGATCCGTCGGAAAATAGCCGAATAAATTTAACCGATGATCGTGATGTGATAGCCAAGAAAATCAGAAAAGCCCGCACCGATAGCGAACCGCTTCCAGAGACTTTAGAAGGCTTGGAGGGCCGCGCTGAGGCGCGCAATTTAATGAATATATTTGCCGCCTTAAGCGATCAAACCGCCGCCACAATTTGTCAGCAATATGCAGGACAGGGCTTTGCAGAATTTAAAAGTGATCTTGCGGACTTGAGCGTTGAAGTTCTTGGCCCTATTACCGATGAAATGCGCCGTTTGATGGGGGATAAAGCCTATCTTGATAGTGTTTTGCGCGAAGGAGCCAGTAAAGCGGACGCTATTGCCAGACCCATATTAAAAGAAATTTATGACATTGTTGGCTTCTTGCGGCCCTGATTATGCCATAATGATCAAGTAATGTTTGATAAGTTTAAAGTTAGAATGTAGGATAAAATTATGGAAAAGATATATAAAATTATTATCACTGTTTTTACGTTGGTTTTGCTTGCATCATGTACACAATCCATTCGTACCAATGTCTCTCGTTTTCATATGTTGCCCGCACCATCGGGCCAAAGCATTGTTATTGTCCCGTCCAATCCTGCCTATATTGGTAGTATTGAATTTGCTACTTACGCGACCATGGTTGGAAATGCTCTTGGTAATTATGGTTATGTTCCCGCTAACGGCGAAGATGCGGATCTTATCGTTGAATTAGATTACGGCGTTGACGAAGGAAAAACCATGGTCAGAGCGTCACCATATTTTTCAGGATTTATGGGTTATGGCGGCTATTATGGGGGCTATTTTAATCCGTGGTTCCCTTATCGCAATTCCTTTTATAATAGAGGTTTTTACACAAACCCTTATTATCTAGGCGGCATGTATGATCCCTTTGGTTATTATTCTTTAGGAATGAGCCAAAGTGTTAGAACCTATGTTAATTATAACCGTTATTTAAAAATGGTCATTAAGCCAAAACAAGCAGGTGGGCAGAATTTATTTGAAGGGGAAGTTAAAAGCACAGGGCGTAATAATCATTTGAATGAAATTATGCCTTATTTGGTTCAAGCTTTTTTTGTTAATTTTCCAGGACAAAGCGGCTCTTCTGAGAAAATTTCTATTGAAATACCTAAAAATTGATATTGTAGTCGTTTCTCCCCTTGATCTATACCACGGCTCACTCCATCTATAGTATATATTAAAACGTAAGGTTGCCTATGTGGGATACTATAAAAGATATTTGGTACTGGCTAAAAGATTTGATCAGTTGGAAAATTGCGAAAAGACTAATTTTGGTTTTTATCGCTCTTTGTATGCTTTATTATCCTGTGGGTATGTTCCTTATTAATAAGGTGGATGCGGATCCAGGCTTTGGTTTGGAATATACATCAAAAGGTAGCTACGCGGTAGCGGCAAGCATCGCCCTTATTGACCGCGAAGTGAAACAACATAGCTGGGTTTCCAATGATCCGATCTTTAAGCCTGGTGCTATGCTTGATAATATGGCCCATTATCAACAAGGAATCATTGCCGCCATTGCCCGTTTTAGTTTTGAATTATCTGATCAATTAGGCCGCACTAGAGGCTCAAGCAGCGCTGACCCTGATTTGCAGGAAGCCTCAGGCCTTTTGCAATATGCGGGCGATATCTGGTGGTGGGAGCCGTCAACGTCCTTAATGCCTGTATCCACCTCAGAACAGCAATATATCAAGGCAATGGAACAGTTGATTGTTTATAATGAACGTCTATCGCGCGGTAATGCGGTTTTTGAAAAAAGAGCCGATAATTTACTGGCTACATTAGATAGAATTTCACTGGATCTTGGCACCTCTTCGGCGGCTATTGACGGCTATATTAAAAGCGGGTTTGGCTGCGTTCTGGATTTAAATGCGGATGATTTATTTTATACTATCAAGGGTCAAACTTACGCCTACCGCCTTATTTTAAAAGGCTTACGTAAAGATTTCGCGGAAATTATTCAATCTAGGGATGTTGGGACAACTTGGGACGAGATGGAATCTTCTTTTGATTCTATAGTCGCTATGGATCCGTTAATTGTCTCTAACTGTGCTGTAGACGGCTTTATTTTACAAAACCACCTCGCGTCCGAAGGGTTTTATTTACTCAGAGCAAGAACTCAGCTTAAGGAAATTACCAATATATTGTTGAAGTGAATTTACTGAAAACCCTCAATAAATATAGACCTTTACACAAAAAAACACTTTGATAAAATATAGTCTTGCCAAATGGATAAGGGGGGTGGCACTATGGTTGTTTATTTATAAATTTTTGGAATTATATCTAGAAGGAATTTATTATGTCCGAACAGGACAATAAGTGGAAATTTTTAATCATTGCAGATGGTACTCCTGAATTTGCAAAAGTATTGCGCTTAGCCAGTAAGCGAGCTGCCAAAGTTGGGGGTAGTATTTTAATGTTATGCATTATTCCGCCAGGGGATTTTCAACATTGGATGTCTGTACGTGACATTATGGAAGAAGAACAGCTCACTGAAGCCGAAATTATGCTGAGAAATTATAATGATGAAGTCAAAAGAATTTCTGGCATCGATGCGGAAACGGTCATTCGAAATGGCAAACCAGAAGAAGTCATTTCGGAAATTATAGCAGAAGATCATGATATTCATCTGTTGGTTCTTGGGGCTAGCGTAGACGGTGACCCGGGACCATTGATTAAGAGCTTCCGTGAAGTGTTGCTTAATGTTCTACATATGCCTGTTCTTGTGGTGCCTGGTAATATGACCGAAGAAGAAATCGATAAATTCGTTTAAACTGTGATATTTTGAAATTTTCTCTTGAATATTGGGCGATTCATGATTATCTAAGCTATATATATTAAAGCTATAGGAAAAATACATGTTTATTCAAACGGAACAAACGCCAAACCCGGCAACTTTGAAATTCATTCCCGGTGAGGTCGTTCTTGAAAGTGGTACTTTATTTTTTGAAAATAAAGAAGAAGCCAGCGCCTCTCCGCTAGCCGCCGTTCTTTTCGACATAGAAGGCGTCTGTGCGGTATTTTTTGGATCTGATTTTATCACAATTGAAAATAATGGTGCCGATTGGGATCAGTTAAAATCTGCAGTTCTTGGTACAATTATGGAACATTATACAGCGGGTCTTCCTATTATGACTGGCCCGTTAGGTGAAGATGTGATTGATGATGCTGATCCAGAAATCGTAAAGCAAATTAAAGAATTACTAGACACTCGTGTTCGTCCGGCTGTGGCGCGTGATGGCGGTGATATTACCTATCACGGTTTTAAAGAAGGTGTTGTTTATTTGAAAATGCAGGGTGCTTGCTCTGGTTGTCCGAGCTCAACAGCCACATTGAAATATGGCATTGAAAATCTGCTTAAACATTATATTCCAGAAGTGGCTAGTGTTGAGCCAGTAGAATAGCATTGGCTTTTTTAATTAAAGCTAGTCTTTAAGATTAAAAAAAGGCATTCCAAACCAATACCAACGATTACCAGGACCCGGCATGGTACAATTAATGCGATGTCGTCCGCCTGGAAAGGGTTTATCAAACCTTATTTCAACACGGGTTTCACCAATATTTTTTATGGTAGCAGGCTCATTCATATGGGACGGGTAACAACCCATGCTGCTTAAGCCTCGGATTTTTTGTGTTAAGGTAAATCCAATCACGGGCGGGTTATTTTTTAAGACCGAAAAACGCGGTAACAAGTCTTTTATGGGTAAGGCGCGCGAATTTACAATCAGCTTAAAACGCCCTATATCTGCGTAACTTTCGTTAAAAGCAAATCTGGGCAACGCCATTATATTGCGACTAGAACTGGCGGCACTGGAATACTGAGCGAGGCCCGCTTTGAAATTTTCCCCTTGTATTTTTGCAATGAGGTTTTCGGAAAACTCGCCGTAAGGAAAGGCAAATAAATCAGGGATATAACCAAGCTCTTTTTGATAAATTTGATCGGCTATCAAAATATCCTTAAGGGCATTATCGAGGCTCATATTAATCATATGTTCATGACTATGACCGTGATGACCTATGTCAACAAGGGGATCTTTATCGAGTTCGCGGATTTGCTCCCAAGTCATAGAGCTTTTATTTTTATCATTGACCGATTGAGTGGCAATAAACAGAGTGAAGGGAAGGTTTGCCGCTTTTAGGCGTGGCCAGGCATTCTTATATATTGACAAATAACCGTCATCTATGGAGATGGCGAGGGTGCGGGGCGGTAATTTTTCACCTCTTTTTAAGGCCTCTATAATCACTTTTAAAGGCACCACATTATAGGTACCATTGTTCAATTCTTTAATATGGGCGTCAAATTGATCTAGGCTGACATTAGTAGTGGGAAATTTTTCTTCACCAAAACGGTGGTACATGATAATGACGGCAGAATCTTCATCTTGGGCAATTGACAAATCACTATAAACAGAAGAAAACAAGGCCATAAGGCAAAGATGAATAAGTAAATTTTTCAAGAACGCTTCCCCGTTTTTTAGAATTTATAGCCTCTAAATTTTTTCAAATGGGACTATAACAGAAAAAAATTCAAAATATTATAAAAATATTGATTAGTGGGTTATGATGAAAAAATGTAATTTAACGACCTTAATAGGCTGGTGAAGTGATAAATATTTTAGCGATTGATACGACCTTGAATGCCTGCTCTGCGTCCATATTGAAAGACGGCGTTATCGTAAGCGAAAACAGTGAAATACGTAGCAGAGGCCACGTGGAACGACTGTTGTCGATGATCGATGAAACTTGTATTGAAGCACAAATGGATATTAGCGATTTTAATTATGTGGCGCTAAGTATCGGCCCTGGAACTTTTGCAGGCGTCCGGATTGGTTTATCGGCGGCAAAGGGTCTGTGCCTTGGTCTTAATATACCGCTGATCCCCGTGACAACCTTAGCGACGATTGCCTATCAATATAGTGAAGAAAATAAAGACTTTAACGGGCATTTTGCGGTGGCAATCGAGGCGCGTCGTGGGGAAGTTTACTTAGAGAATTTTTCAGTATTTGATGGCAATTGCAAATCTTTAACAGATCCTCAGGCCGTATTATTTGATCATGTAAACGATAAATTAGCAGATGATATAAAAGTCATTATAGGCAGTGGCGCCACGCTTTTACAAGAAAGATTAAGCCAGAAAAATATTCAGTTTTTAGAAAATTATAACCAACCTACAGCATCGATAATCGCCCTTTTAGCCGCGACCAATATGGAGGGTGCAAAATATGCTGATGATGTGTCTCCGCTCTATTTAAGAGCACCAGATGCGATCCTTCCTAAAAAACTAGAGATGAACATTATTGATGAGTGATCAGTGCGATATAATAGAAATGGATAGCAATGCCAGTGACTTATTGAGTATTCTTCATGAGGGGGCTTTTGCTAAAATGCCAGAGCAAGCATGGAGTGGTCAAGAATTTCAGCAGCTATTTTTAATTTCAGGCACCAAAAGTTATGTGATTAATAAAGATCAACAGCCCATTGGCTTTATTTTACTACGTAATCTTATTGATGAAGCGGAAATCATTACATTTTGTATATTGCCAGATTGCTGTAATAATGGCTATGCTACATTACTTTTAGAATGGATTATAAAGAAACTGAGGGGGCAGTCTTTTAAAAGGCTATTTCTAGAAGTAAGAAATAATAATAATGCAGCCATAAGGCTCTATAAAAAATGTTCGTTCGAAATTATCGGACGGCGCAAAGGGTATTATAACAGTCATCACGGCAATAAAATTGATGCATTTGTTATGCAAAGACATTTGATTGTATAAAGTGTCTATAACCATCTGTGACGGAAAATATTGTTGATAGGAAAAACAATGACATCTAAACTTGAGAAGTCATCAAAAATTGAGAATTTATGTATAGCAAAAAATATGCGTATGACCGACCAGCGGCGGATTATCGCCTATGTTTTGTCCGAGGCACAAGATCATCCTGATGTTGAAGAGGTTTATCGCCGGGCAATGATCCTTGATAATCAAATTAGTATCGCTACGGTTTACCGTACGGTAAGGTTATTTGAAGAAGCGGATATTTTAGAGCGCCATGATTTTCGTGATGGTCGATCGCGCTATGAGCTAGTAACTGAATCTCATCATGACCATATGATAGATATCGAAACAGGTGCTGTGATTGAATTTATAGACGAGGAAATTGAACAATTGCAAAAAGCTATTGCAAAAAAATTAGGCTATAAACTCGTAGATCATAGAATGGAACTTTACGGTAAAAAAATTGCTAAAGAATAAAAAACAAGTGAGCCTCTATGTAACAGGTTAAACGTGGCTATTTTAATAGACTAATGCTATAGACGGCAACACTGCGTGAGATATTCAATATTGAATGATTACTGCGGTGTTATTTATTGGTGAATTTTTGAATGCGCAAGTATTTTAAACTTTTAAAAATCGTGATTTATCTTGGGGTGTTATTACCGCCTACAATTCTTCTCAAGAAAATAAGGTTTCCAGGATATAAAGCATGGCCCCACTGGGTCCATAAATCCATGTGCCATGCCTTGGATATCAGGGTTAAAACTTTTGGACAAGCCCTAGAAGGGTCGCCGACATTATTTGTCTGCAATCACGTATCCTATTTTGACATCATCATTTTAG
>CALDNY010000242.1 GCA_937914685.1 uncultured Kordiimonadaceae bacterium | reverse complement strand
GTTTTTGGGGTGGGTGCGCAGCATTTTTTCAACAAGAATTAACGCTTGCGGCCAGGATTTTTGTTCTAATAGGATGTCAAGGTGCTGTTTTTCAACCCAAGGCACAGCCTCGGGCGATGTCATTAAGATTTTAAAATAGGGATTGTCTTTGTCACCGACATCTTTTGTTGCTCTCGCAAGAAGACGCAGAATATCATGGTCTTCGCCGATTTTTGCTTTGGCGCGACGGGCATATTTAAGCGCCTCCTGATGATCACCAAGGGCCAGTGCCGACCAACCATGATCAAGATCGCTTTGGGCTTTCGCTCTTTTTTTGGCGAGTCTTTTTGGATTGGTGAAATAAGATGTGATATTAAGCCATTTTAATAAATATAGTGTCGCCAAAATACCAAGACTATAGAGAATGATCAGTGCGGCAAAAACAGTTATGGAAAAACGAATTTCCCATCCTTGCCAAGTCATAAGAATTTGCCCAGGGTTTGACGAAACCCAAGCCGCGGCCAAGGCGATGATGACAGCCAAGCTGATATAAAATGTGAGCCTAATCATAGAGTATTACCCTCAATTTTATCACCATCAGCAGGGGCAGGTATAGGAGCATCATTATTTGTCGGGGTTAAATAATTTTCCCAAGCGATTCCCTCAAGACGATTAAGAGCCTGTTGACATTGTAACCATGCTTCCACATCAGACTTCCATAGATTAAGCGCTATTTTCGCGGTTTGCGGTAGCGCCTCGAAGGATTGAAGGGCCCGTTTTAAGTCTGCTTCTTTAAGCCATTGTTCTATGTCAATGATTAAAGGGTCAAGGCCGTTATCACTATATGATGTGCCGTCTGTTTTGCGGATGCTTATCAAGTTTTTTATACTATTCAGCGTTTTTTGCCACCATGATAAATCAGGCGTTAAACCATCCGTCGCTAATAAAGAGGGGATTAAACGAACAAAGTTGGCTTGCAACTGGGGCGGCGTTAAAAGCCCTTTATCCGAGGCATTGCGCAGAATTTGCAGAGTTTGAGTAAAAATTTCTTTGTCGTTAAGACGACTTTTTGTGATCAGAGTTTCAACGGCACTAAGCTCACTATCATAAGCAAGTCCTGAGGAAACTTTTCTTTTTAACTGATCAATTTTTAGACTGAGCAAAAGCGCGCTATTATCTTTTGCAGCAAACTTTTCAACGGCGAGAAGGCGACTTTCCATATTGATGATTTTGTCTGTTACTGTGATGCTTTGTTGCTCAAGAGCGCTCAATTGTTTATTGGTAGTGCTGGCATCAATCATATTTTTGCTGAGCGGCACAAAAGACGCCTCAAGTTGGCTCATACGACTAAGTAACATATCGACGCGCGCCGATTGAGAAGGATCAGCCGCAGTAGGCTCGGCCTTAGGAACGGCAGCAATAGGCGCTTCAGGCTCATTGACGGCCTCGGTGGTTAAGGCGGCGATATTACTAAGGTCATTAAGACGCTGTTCATGAAGATCAGATCTTTGTGAAAGACTATTAATTAATTTTTGTTGTGCAGCGATGTCTTGGGAAAGGGTGATATATGAACTATCATTACTTTCACCGATCCAAGTGGCAACAATAGGGAGGCGTTGTTTAATCTGTGGCATAAAATAAAGCGTGATCAGCACACCAAAAATAAAAACCATACCGATCAAGAGAATCCGTAAGGACCAATTTATGGACTTTTTCTGAGTAGGCCTCACTTTTGCGGGTTCTTTTGGAGGACTAGCAGGCTTCTCTGCGACAATAGTTTCATTTTCTGTCATCAATAAAGGTTCCTTAGAGTTCAATATTTACCTTGTTAAAAAGATCATATTGAGTGGGCTTATCTGCTGTAATGATTTCTTTCCAATGAAAGGGTTCGATTATAGCGCGTACAGCAGGACTTAAACAAAGCGCGGAAATGTTGCTAAGACAATTTTCCAAGGCCGCTTTTTTAATCAACTCTATAAATATAAGCGCGCTTCTTGACGAATAAAAGGGAATATAATTAATTTCATCATTTTCAATGAGCTTTTCTATGGTGACCGGCAAAGATTTTAGGGCATTAGTCTGGTATATTTGTTGTCTGTCAATTTTAAAGCCAGCGCCTTCAAGCTGTTCTTTTAAATTTCCTGCAATGTGCTTAGCGGATAAATATAACAGAGGGCCTTTGTTTGGTGTGCATTGAGAATGAATTGTATCAGACAACTTTAAAAGATCACCCTTGGCACTGATAACATCTTTAAAACCAATGGATTTAGCCATTTTAGCGGCCTTATCACCAACGCAATATATTTTTAAATTAGCCCCGTGATAATGATGAGCATAGGCCCTTACACCGTTGGGACTGGTGAAAATAAGGGCTTGATACTGCGTAAAATCAAGGGGAAGTTTAGGCAAAAAATCCAATATCATTAAGGGTTCAATGTAGCAAGGAATGCCTTTGGCTTTAAGGCGTTTTGCAAGGGCTTCACTATCGGCGATGGGTCTGGTTAATAGGAAGCGCATTTTAAAAGTTGTCCTAGTTTTTCACCAATGGCCTCTGGATTATTTTTTGGGCCTTGGATTTGATCGGATCGATCATTGCTGCCATCTTCATCAAGAACGCGACCCTTTAAGGTGAGAATATCGCCGTCAATCTGGGCCAGCCCAGCAATTGGTGTTCGGCATGAACCGTCAAGAACCTTGAGCATCGCACGTTCTGCCCTGACTTTTAATTCTGTCTCAAGGTGGTTGAGGGGCGCGAGCAATGTCCGCATGGCCTTATTATCGGAGGCTATTTCGATGGTAATTGCCCCTTGAGCAACGGCAGGAAGGATCTGATCTGTCTCTACGGCATTAACCCGCAGATCTTTTATACCAAGGCGGTTTAAGCCCGCCATGGCCAAAAATGTGGCATCGGCAACATTATCATCAAGTTTCTGTAACCGTGTTTGAACGTTACCGCGAAAATTGATGATTTTTAAATCAGGTCTTAAGGACAAGGCTTGGGCTTGCCTTCTTAAAGAGGATGTTCCCAGTACCGCCCCTTGTGGCAAATCGAGTAGAGTTGTTGCCTTGCTAGACAAAAAGGCGTCGCGAACATCTTCACGTTCTAAAAAACAAACGAGTTCTAAGCCAGCCACGAGGGTGGTTGGCATATCTTTTAAAGAATGAACGGCAATATCAATGTCCCCTTTAAAGAGCGCTTCTTCTATTTCCTCTGTGAATAGTCCTTTGCCGCCAATTTCGCTTAAATTACGGTCTTGAACGCGGTCGCCCCTTGTCGACATGACACAGATCTCAATATTTTCATCGTTAAGATGACGGTGAGCCTTGATCAGTAGGGTTTTAACTTCATGGGCCTGGGCGAGGGCGAGCTTACTGCCGCGTGTGCCGATTATGAGGGTCTTTTTATTTTGCGGAGTAAGTCTATCTTGCACTGTCTGCGTCCAGATGTTAGAGCCTATATTGTTAATTCTTATTTATGATATAAGGTTTAATGGAAATTTTATAGCGAAGCCAGTAAAGATGATAAAAAATATCAATGATAAAGCGCAAACCTTGATTATGGGCATCGAAAGCAGCTGCGATGAAACGGCCGTTGCCATTGTTGGGCGCGATAATTCTGGTCAAAAGCAAATATTATCAAATATCATCTTGAGCCAAATTGAAGAACATAAGCCTTATGGTGGTGTTGTGCCGGAAATCGCTGCGCGCTCCCATATTGATCATCTTAATAAACTTATTCGTGCTGCATTGAAACAAGCTGAAGTTGGCTTGCAGGACTTATCAGCCATTGCCGTGACGTCAGGCCCCGGGCTTATCGGCGGCGTTATGGTGGGGTTAATGACAGCAAAGGCCGTTGCATATGCCCAAAAGCTACCGTTGATTAGTGTAAATCATTTAGAGGGCCACGCTCTGTCTATTAGACTTACTGAAGAAGTTGTCTTTCCTTATTTGCTGCTTTTAGTGTCGGGCGGGCATTGTCAAATATTGGTGGTTAAGGGGGTTGGTCACTATCAGCGCTTAGGCACAACTATTGATGATGCGGCGGGGGAGGCTTTTGATAAAACGGCTAAAATACTCGGCCTTGATTATCCAGGTGGACCCGCAGTTGAACAGGCGGCGTTAAAAGGTGATCCAACACGATTTAAACTGCCGCGACCTTTAAAAGGAAGGCCGGGCTGTGATTTTTCTTTTTCTGGCCTTAAAACCGCCGTGGTTAGGGCACGAGACAAATTATATCAAGAGAATGACGGACAGTTGAGAAGGCAGGACATTTATGATCTTGCTGCAAGTTTTCAGGAAGCTTTAAGCGATTCCATTATGGACAGGGTTAAAAATGCGATAGATTACTATCTTTTAAATTACCCTTTAAGTAATCCTATATTGGTGGTCGCGGGTGGTGTCGCCGCCAATGGGCATATAAAAGAAAAATTGGGCAACATATGTAAAATGCGTGGCTTGACATTAATGGCACCCCCTATGAAACTATGTACGGATAATGGTGCAATGATTGCGTGGGTTGGTATGGAAAAATATGACTTAGAGCAATTTTCAGGATTTGATATAGGGGCTGTTGCGCGCTGGCCCCTTGATCCTGACGCTCCGCTAGCGATTGGTGCAGGTGTCAAAGCATAATAAGATAAACTTTAAGGCTGGAATAGATGGAAGAAAAAAATACACAAATAGCTCAAATAGGCATTGTCGGCGCAGGGGCGTGGGGAACAGCGCTTGCCCAACAATCGATCAGGGCTGGATCTAATGTTACCCTATGGGCCCGTGAAAATGAAGTCGTGACGTCAATTAATCAGCGTCAAGAAAACGAAATATTTTTACCTGATGTTAAATTATCAAATCAAATTCGCGCCACATCAGATTTAGCAGAATTGTCAGGCATGGATTTTATATTTATGGTGGTGCCCGCCCAATTTTGTCGTTCTGTTTTATATGATCTTAAGCCCTATATTTCAGAAAACACGGCTATTGTTTTGTGCGCCAAAGGAATTGAGCAATCTACAGGGAAGCTGATGTCGGAAGTTGTCTCAGAAATTTTACCAAAGTCTCCGCTCGTCGTGCTCTCTGGGCCAACTTTTGCACGCGAAGTGGCAAATGGATTACCTTCAGCGGTAACGATAGCCTCAAAATATCAGCAGATTACCCAAAAACTTTCTGATGCCATTGGCCAGCCAACTTTTAGACCATATGCCTCACGTGATGTGGTCGGAGCAGAAATCGGCGGCGCCCTTAAAAATGTTTTTGCGATTGCCTGTGGCATTACAACGGGCCGGAAAATGGGCGATAATGCCCGGGCCGCCTTAATCACGAGAAGTTTATCCGAAATTGTCCGTTACGGCGAACGTTACGGTGCGGAACGCTCCACCATAATGGGGCTTTGCGGGTTAGGAGACTTGATTTTGACGTGTTCCTCACCCCAATCAAGAAATATGTCTCTTGGCATTGCCATTGGCGAGGGCAAAAGCATAGATTCTTTGATGGAGGGCAGAAAAACGGTGGCTGAAGGATTTCATACAGCATCGATACTAGCAAAAATCTGTCGCGAAGAAAAAATTGACCTGCCGATCGTTATGGCCGTTAACGATATTTTACACGAAGGCAAAGACGTTTCAACGGTCATCACTGATCTTCTCAATCGGCCTTTTGTGCCTGAAATTTAGAATAAAAATATTTAAGGATAAAGAATGTATTATATAATCACTGCTTTTGATAAAGAGAATAGCTTGGATTTGCGAATGAGCGTGCGTACCGACCACCTTGCCTACGCCAAAGAACATGATATTACGGTTTTGGCAGGCCCTTTATTAACAGAAGGCGATGATCCAAAGCCAAGAGGGAGCATGATCATTATTGAGGCCGCTGATAAAGAGGCGGCACAAGCTTATGCTGATGAGGACCCTTATGCCAAGGCTGGTCTTTTTGATAAGGTAACGGTCCGTCTGTGGAGGGCGGCAATTGGCAAATGGCTTCCCTCAGATGACTAATATATTAAGATTAAGCGATATCGAAGGAGGCCCCAACAGTGGCGATATTCTATGTTCAATAGAGGATATTGAGGTGGGGGGTGCCAAAGAATTTTCTTATCGCTCTGGTATTGAGATACATGATATTTTTATCCAACGCCAAGAGGGTCAGGTATTTGCATATGTCAATGTCTGCCCCCACGCCGGAATGCCCCTTAATATGGAACAGGGGCAATTTATGGAAAAAAGTGGCCGTTATCTTATGTGTCATACTCACGGTGCTTTATTTCAACTTGAAGATGGACTCTGTGTGGCGGGGCCCTGCAATGGTGCGCGCCTGCAAAGCGTTAGCATCAGACTAGAAGCGGGTAAAATTATCGTGGACTAGGTCACGAAATCTATAATATTGTATCACGAATGAAAAACCTATCTAAAATAAATGATCTTCCTGTTCTCTGGAATGGACTCGTGAACGCTGATAAAATTCTAATATTAGCCCATGGGGCTGGTGCGCCCATGGATACGGAATTTATGAATTTCTTCGCTGAAAATATTGCGGCCTTAGGGGTGCGTGTTTTAAGGTTTGAATTTCCCTATATGGCATTACGGCGTCAAGGGAACGGACAAAATATCGGACGTAGGCCTCCGAACAAACAAGAAATATTATTAACCTCCTGGCGTCAAATCATTCAATATTGTCAGGCTAACTTTAAGGCGGAAATTTATATTGGTGGTAAGTCCATGGGCGGGCGTATGGCCTCAATGATTGCAGACGACTATTTTGTTTGTGGACTTATCTGTCTAGGCTATCCTTTTTATGCCGCGAAAAAACTCCATAAGCCGCGGATTGAGCATTTACGTTCTTTAAAAACGCCGACCCTAATTTTACAGGGATCCCGCGATATAATGGGGGCAAAAGAAAATGTAGAGACTTACGACCTTGCTGATCGCATTGATATAAAATGGTTTGAGGAGGCCAATCACGATCTAGTTCCTCTTAAAAAATCGGGACTAACACAAGGGGGTCATAGGGAGCTTGCATTGAAGAATATTATTCATTTTCTAAATTCTAACACATAATAATTGCTTGATTTTATGTCACGTTAACACTATATAAAGATTTCTTTATATAATGTTACATACATAGAATCATTTAGCAGGAGCAGAAAATTGAGCAGAGACAATTATTTATTTACAAGTGAATCCGTTTCAGAAGGTCACCCGGACAAAGTTTCGGATTGTATTTCAGATTCGATTGTTGATCAATTTTTAGCAGCCGACCCTCAGTCACGGGTTGCTGTGGAAACGCTAACAACGACTAATTTAGTGGTTCTTGCGGGCGAAGTGAGGGGGCCAGCATCTATAACTCGCGATATTATGGAAGAGCAGGCTCGCCGTGTTGTGCGCGAAATCGGTTACGAGCAGGAAGGATTTCATTGGAAGAATATGGCCGTTGAAGTTTATGTTCATGGTCAATCTTCGGATATTGCCATGGGTGTTGATGCCTCCGGCAACAAGGACGAAGGGGCAGGAGATCAAGGCATAATGTTTGGTTATGCCACCAATGAAACAGAAAGCTATATGCCCGCGACCTTACATTATTCCCATAAAATTCTTAAATCTATGGCCGATGAGCGTCACGGTGCTACGATAAAGGAACTTGGCCCTGATTCTAAAAGCCAAGTGACATTACAGTATGAAAAAGGCAAACCAGTCCGCGCTACTTCTGTGGTGGTATCAACCCAACATAGTGCGGATACGGGTCAAGACCGGGTTCGTGAAATTGTTATGGCGCATATTGAAAATATCTTGCCTGATGGATGGCTGCCGAGCGAAGAAAATCTTTATATTAATCCTACCGGGCAATTTATCATTGGTGGCCCTGACGGCGACGCGGGTCTTACGGGTCGTAAGATTATTGTTGATACCTATGGCGGTGCCGCTCAACATGGCGGCGGCGCGTTTTCGGGTAAAGATCCTACAAAAGTTGATCGCTCGGCGGCTTATGCGACGCGGTATCTGGCTAAAAATGTTGTGGCAGCGGGTTTAGCAGAACGCTGTACTATTCAGCTGGCTTATGCGATCGGTGTTTCAAAACCACTTTCCCTTTATGTTGATTTTCATCAAACAGGTAATGTGGACCCTGCTAAATTGGAAAAAATTCTTGCACAAGTTATGGATTTAAGCCCCAGAGGCATTCGTGAGCATTTAGGTCTTAACAAACCTATTTATGAACGAACAGCCGCCTATGGTCATTTTGGCAGAGAGCCAGAAGCAGATGGCGGCTTTTCTTGGGAAAAAGTTGATTTAATAGATGCATTGAAAGCAGAATTCTAATATCTATCATTTGTTTTAATAAAATGATTATGGATAAATGAAGAATTTAGAACAGATAAAAGGCAGCAGAGTTTATGGTCGTCGCCAAGGGAAGTCCCTTAGAAAGGCGAGCGGTGAACGCTTTGATAAATATTTCCCGGAGTTGTCGATAAATCTGAATGAAGAGGGATCGTTAGCGGTTGATACTCTTTTTGATCATAATCCAGAACAAGTTTGGCTGGAAATAGGCTTTGGCAAAGGGGAGCACCTTGCCGCTCAAGCCCAAAATAATCCTAACGTGGCGATTATCGGTTGTGAGCCTTTCATTAACGGCGTTTCTGGACTTATTGATCATATAGACCGACAGCAGTTAAATAACATAAGAGTTTATATGGACGATGCACGCTTGTTTATGGACGCCCTTCCCAATGAGTTTTTATCTCGCGCTTTTATTTTGTTTCCAGACCCGTGGCCGAAAAAACGTCACCATAAGCGCCGTATTGTAAGTGCGGGCAATTTAAAAGTACTTTCAAGAATAATGAAAGATAATGCAGAGCTTCGCATTGCCACCGATCATCATGATTATTGTCGCTGGATTATAGCGCGGCTAATGGAAAATCCTGAATTTACTTGGGTTTGTGATGGTCCTGATCAATGGCACAAAAGAAGCGATGACTGGCCAGCAACCAGATATGAAAGCAAGGCATTAAAAGTGGGGCGCAAAAGCACTTATATGACATTCATTCGAAAAGCACGGCTTAAATAGACATTGATAAAACTGGCTAAAATAAAGGACTTGCAGTTCCTTTTCATTCTCTATATATAATAGGCATCCGAATCACTTAGTAACTATTTTGGCGCGGGCAAGTGTTTCACTGGCCTGCTTTTTTGTTTGTAATAGATATTTTTAAAAAAGAGTTATAAAAATGTCATCAGTTTTAACTGATAAAGTCGCGGCACTGATCGAACCTACAATCGAAGGATTGGGGTATGAACTTGTGCGCGTACAATTGTTTGCCTCGCCGCGCGGTGATGCATCTACTTTACAAATCATGGCGGAAACGCCAGAAGGCACCTTGACAGTGGAAGATTGTGCAAAAATCAGCCGGGAAGTTTCTGTGATTATGGATGTTGAAGACCCGATCCATAGTGAATATATATTAGAAGTGAGTTCACCGGGATTGGATCGCCCCCTAACCCGATTAAAAGATTTTATTAAATATGAGGGCTATGAGACAAAAGTAGAAATGTCAGCAGCAACGAATAATAGACGCCGGTTTCGTGGCGAACTGCTTGGTGTTGAAGAAGAATTAATCTTAATGAATGTTGATGGTGAAATAGTGAAGCTAAATTTCAATGGCATTCAAAAAGCAAAATTAGTGATGACAGATGAATTGGTGGCAGGTGCAACTGTCCGTTCATCATAAATATACTGGAGCTGAAGAGTTATGACGGCAGTAAGCGCAAATAGACTAGAGCTATTACAAATTTCCGATGCGGTGGCGCGGGAAAAAAACATTGATAAAGAAATAGTTCTTGGTGCAATGGAAGAAGCGATCCAAAAGGCCGCTCGTTCACGCTATGGGATGGAAAATGAAATCAAAGCTCATATT
>CALDNY010000241.1 GCA_937914685.1 uncultured Kordiimonadaceae bacterium | reverse complement strand
CGACCTTGATTGCGGGTAATGCTATAGTCTTAAAACATGCCACTCAAACTCTTTTAGCAGGGGAGCGATTTGCCACAGCCTTTAAAGATGCGGGCTTGCCTGAGGGATTATTTTCTAATATTTTTGTCAATCATGAGGTTTCCTCACAATTGATTAAAGAGCGTACATTTGATTTTATCAATTTTACGGGTTCTGTCGGGGGCGGTAAACAAATCGAACAAGCGGCAGCAGGCACTTTTGTCGGCATCGGCCTTGAGCTTGGCGGTAAAGACCCTGCTTATGTGCGCCAAGACGCTGATCTTGAGGCCGCGGTCACCACTTTAATCGACGGTGCCATGTTTAATAGCGGTCAATGCTGTTGCGGCATTGAACGTATTTATGTCCATGAAAGCTTGTTTGATGACTTTATAAAAAAGGCCAAAAATATTGTCGAACAATATATCTTAGGCAATCCCTTACAACAAACAACGACCCTAGGTCCGATGGCTCATTTGCGTTTTGCAAACGAAGTTAGAGAACAAATAAAAGAGGCGTTGGCTAAAGGCGCAAAATCGATTATTGACAAGTCGCTTTTTAGTAAAGATAGTGGCGATGATGCTTATCTTGCTCCTGAAATTTTAATTGATGTAGATCATTCCATGCGCGTAATGAAAGACGAAAGCTTTGGCCCTGTTGTTGGTATTATGAAAGTAAGCTCGGACCAAGAAGCTATTGAGCTTATCAATGATAGCGTCTTTGGCTTGACTGCGTCTATTTGGACGAAGGACGCGGTAGCCGCAGCTGATATTGGCGAGCAAATCGAAACGGGAACCGTTTTTATGAACCGCTGTGATTATCTTGACCCGGCGCTGTGCTGGACAGGATGTAAGGATACGGGCCGCGGTATGTCGCTTTCTTATTTGGGTTATCAATCAGTGACACGACCAAAGTCTTACCATTTGAAAAAGGTTTAAAATTATGAAATATTTTGGAAATTGGAGCTACCCCACTGCCATTAAATTTGGGGCGGGACGCATTAAGGAATTAGCAGAGGTTTGCATCGCAAATGGCATTCAAAAACCCTTATTGGTGACAGACACCAGTTTGGGCTCTTTGCCTATGACGCAAAATACTTTTGATATTTTACGCGCCGCGAAACTTGACGTTAAATTATTTGCCGGTGTCGTGCCAAACCCTAACGAAGATAATTTAAAGGCGGGTATTGACGCCTTTAATGCGGGTGATCATGATGGTATCATCGCTTTTGGTGGTGGCTCTAGCCTCGATTTAGGTAAGTTAATTGCCCTTATGGCCAAGCAAAGCATCTCTGTCTGGGATTTAGAAGATGTTGATGATTGGTGGACACGAGCGGATGCTGATAAAATATACCCTGTGATCGCAGTGCCAACCACCGCTGGTACAGGATCAGAGGTGGGTCGGGCCGGCGTTTTGACCGATGAAAAAACCCAAAGTAAGAAAATTATTTTCCATCCTAAATTAATGCCTGTCACTGTGGTGTGTGATCCAGAACTTACCGTTGGTATGCCACAAATAATTACCGCTGGCACTGGCATGGATGCCTTTGCTCATTGCTTGGAAGCCTATTGCTCGCCCCATTATCACCCCATGTCACAAGGCATTGCCCTTGAGGGTATGCGTTTGGTTAAAGATAATCTGATGCGGGTTTATAATGATGCTAATGATATAGAAGGTCGCGCCAACATGATGAGCGCGGCACTGATGGGCTCCACGGCCTTTCAAAAAGGCTTAGGGGCAATTCACGCTCTATCCCACCCCCTTGGCGCCCTTTATCATTGTCATCACGGCACCACCAATGCGGTTGTGATGCAACCCGTGCTTAAATACAATCGTGTTGCCATTGAAAAATCCATTGCTCTTGCCGCCGCTTACCTTGAAATTGACGGCGGCTTTGACGGGTTTTATGATTTTGTAGGCCAGATCAATGATCAATTAAATATTCCCAAAAACTTGAGCCAATTGGGGGCCGATAAAAAAGATATCGACCTTATTGCCGCTCTAGCCCTTAAAGACCCCAGTGTCGGGGGGAACCCTATTAAAATGACCTTGGAGAATACCACCCAATTGTTAAAGACGTGTTTTTAATCACTTGATAATCACAGCAAATTTAATTGCAGGAGCGGTGAAATTTTATCATTTGTAATATTATATAAGCTACTCTTTAATGTCATTTTTTAATGAATAGAACGAGGAAAATCATGACAGATACTAGAATAGAAGCTGATCAACTTGAGATGGAAAAGCATATTAGCCAAGTGCCTGATACCCAGTCTGTGGCTCATTTTAAACCTTCCAATGATATCATACGTCTGCCTTTAAAATTTGATATTGAAAAATTACGCGAGGCCGTCGATAATATTTCCGCTAATGGCAAAGGGTTTATTGATATGGGTTCTGGCTTTCAAGCAACCTCATTAACCCAGCGCCCGGGAGACACAACAGCAAACTACAATGATCTGTCGGGTCGTTATTATGTTCGCCTTGATGAAAGCTTGAAAGAGCATCCTCGCGATGATATTGTTGATGAAAGTGAATTTAGTGAGCTTGTTAGTGATTTTCAAGGAACATATTTTGATTATGTCCACCAAGAACTGAGTAAACGTTACCCTATTGGTCGGATGCGAGTTTTATTAAAAGAACGCTTTAACTGTAATAGCTGGCACCGCGATCCAGAACCAAGACTGCATATTCCTATCTATACTAATCCAGGAGCATTATTCATCGTAAATCATCATTGTACCCACCTGCCTGCTGATGGATCTGTATATTTTACCGATACTCGTGGCTATCATACCGCCTTAAACGGCGGAGAGAGTAACCGTATTCATATTGTTGCCGCCCTTGCTTATCCTGAGGCTGTCATTTTATGAATAATTATTCACAAATGAAGTATGATAATAAAAATAGCTCAATAAAATATATTGACTATAGAAGCGACACTTTTACCAAACCAAGCCTTGAAATGAAGCAAGCGGCTATGGATTGTTTACTTGGTGATGATGTCTATGAAGAAGACCCCACAGCCATCGCCTTGCAAGAAAAAATGGCAAAAATGTTAGGCAAAGAAGCAGCGCTTTTTACGTCCACGGGAACACAAGGCAATTTAATCGCTATGTTATGCCATTGTGCTCGCGGTGAAGAAGTTATTGCCGGTGATCGTTACCATATTTATAGCGATGAAGCCAAGGGGGCCTCTGTGCTTGGTGGTATCGCCATGGATCCCTTAAAAACGGATCAATTTGGTAGTATCAATATTGATGATTTTCTGGGCGCCATCAAGCAAGATGATGTTCATTATGCTATTAGTAAATTACTGTGTCTTGAAAATACCGTTTCGGGCTGTGTTCAAAATCAGGACCATATTGACGCTTTGGCAAAGGCGGCTCATGATCATGATATTAAAGTTCATCTGGACGGCGCCCGGCTTTTTAACGCCGCCGCCGCACAAGATGTTGCCATATCAAGTCTGGTAAAAAATATCGACACTATATCCATATGTTTATCAAAAGGGATTGGTGCCCCTGCTGGCAATGTCTTGATAGGATCGAAAGAATTTATCCATAATGCTCGCAGACAACGTAAATTGCTAGGGGGCGGCATGAGACAAGTTGGTATCCTCGCCGCCTGCGGAATTTATGGCCTAGATCATAATGTACCGCTCTTAAAAGAGGATCATCGCCGCGCCCGAAGATTAGCCGAAGAATTGGCAAAATTACCACAAATATCCATCAATCTTGATCTTGTGCAAACAAACATGCTTTTCATTGAGCCTGACGCCAATGATCGAGAAAGCTTGCGCCACTTTCTTTATGAAAGAAACATCATCATCGGCGCTCCAAACCCAACAGCCCGTACGGTTGTTCATTTGGATATTTCCGATGATGATATTGATCATACTATCAAAAGCTTCAAAGAATTTTACAGCAATTAAATATAATGATTAGGGTTTAAAGCCTGTTATGGCTTTAATTTCCAAATAATCATGCAATCCCCAGACGCCTTTTTCGCGTCCGTTTCCAGATTGTTTATAACCACCAAATGGCGTGTCACCATTACCGCTTCTGTAATTAATAGCCACTTGACCCGCGCGGATTTTTTCCGCTACCGCTCTGGCATGATCCATATTGCCTGAACTAACATAACCGGCAAGGCCATAATCGGTATCATTGGCAATTTCAATAGCATCTTCCTCAGTATCATAGCCAATTAAAGTGATAACAGGGCCAAAAATTTCTTCCCTTGCAATGGTCATATTATTGTTGGCATTGGCAAAAACAGTAACCTGAACATAATAACCTTTTGAAAGATGAGCAGGACGACCAACACCACCGCTAACAAGTGTTGCCCCCTCATCAATGCCTTTTTGAATAAGGGTTTGGATTTTATCAAATTGTACTTTGCTGACCACAGGCCCTAGATCGGTTTTTTCGTCCGTTGGATCACCAACGATTAATTTTTCAGCAGCACCCCGCGCCGCTTCTATGGCAATATCCATGCTTTCATTTGGAACAAGCATCCGGGTCGGTGCATTACAAGACTGACCACTATTATCCATACAATATTCAACACCGTCCGCTACGGCCTGAGCAATGTCGGTATCGCGCAGGATAATATTGGCTGATTTACCGCCAAGCTCTTGACTAACTCTTTTAACCGTATTGGCAGATGCTTTAGCAACGGCGATACCGCCCCTTGTAGAGCCCGTAAAAGACATCATGTGAATATCAGGATGGGCTGACATAGCTTCGCCCACATCAGGGCCATTACCATTGACCAGATTAAAGACACCGGCAGGCACACCCGCTTCATGGAGAACTTCGGCTAAAATCATCGCATCAAGCGGCGCAATTTCACTTGGTTTTAAAACAATAGTGCATCCTGCGGCAAGGGCTGGTGCAACTTTGACCGCCACTTGGTTCATCGGCCAGTTCCACGGCGTAATCAGCCCACAAACGCCAATCGGTTCATAGCGTAAGATAATGCCGTCTTCTTCTTTTTCAAATTGAAAGTTTTTAAGAGCTTTTAAAGCACTTTTAAAATGGCTCGTTCCCACTGCGGCTTGAGAATCCCTTGCCAAAGTGATCGGTGCTCCCATCTCTTGGGATATAGCCATCGCCACTTCTTCGCGTTTGATGGCATAAAGATCAATGATTTTTTCAAGCAATGCAATACGCTGTGCCACTGTCCATTTTGAATAAATAGGGAATGCCGCTTTTGCCGCGGCAACGGCCCTATCCACATCCGCTTTTGCGCCCATGCTAATTTGCGTAAAGGCTTCTTCTGTGGCGGGATTAATAACATCAAAAACATTAGCAGTGATAGGAGCAACCCATTCACCATTAATATAAAATTTTAAATAGTCTTGCATTACAAATGTCTTTCTTTCAAAAATTATTCTTGCTTATAACCTATAATTGTTTCAGGTTCTTCTTCGATCCGTGTCATGGTTTTATCCGAATATGCCAAATATAAAGAAACCAACGGAGAAAGATAAGCAAAAAATACAAAAGGTAGATAATTTATTGTTGCAACACCCAAAGCCGTCGCACAAAACACCCCATTTGTATTCCACGGAATAAGAGGCGCGGTTACTGTTCCCGCATCCTCACAGGCCCGTGATAAGTTTTTTGGATGCAATCCAAATTTTCGAAACGCCCCCGCAAACATACGAGCGGGAATAATAATTGCCATCGTTTGATTAGCCGCCGTAAAATTAACAAAGATACAAGACGCCAAAGTTGAGGTCACCAACCCACCAATGCTGCGAACTTTGGATAATGACGCTCCTGCTAGTGATTGCAACATGCCGCTCGCTTCCATAATGCCGCCAAAAGACATGGCAGCAAGAACGAGGAACACCACCCCAAGCATAGAAGCCATTCCACCGCGATTAAAAAGCTGATCGACCATAATATCCCCGCTATCAATGGTAAATCCGCCCGCAATGATATTGAGAATAAGCGAATAGGTCCCCGCTAATGTAACGTTTCCTTGTAAGGCACTTTCTAAAAAATTCCATTGAAATAAAGGCACAGCAACAATAGCTAAAAACACGCCTAATGTTAGAGCGGGTATTGCTGGTAATCCTCTTGCCACAAGGCCGACCACGGCAATCGGCGCGATAAGTAACCATAAAGATACATTGAAATGTTGACTAATAATATTCTGCAACGCCTCAATTTCTGTAATATTGGTGGAGGCGGGAGAATAAAATATATCAAGCGTTAAATAGATCAGAAGAGAGACCAAAATAGCCGGCCCTGTAGTAAAAATCATATGCTTGATATGAGTAATAACGTCGATGCCAACCATGGCTGGCGCAAGGTTTGTTGAATCCGACACAGGGGACATTTTATCGCCAAAATAAGCACCAGAGATTATTGCCCCAGCCACTAAGCCCGTATTGATCCCCATGACCGTGCCAACTCCCACCAAAGCTAAACCCACCGTCCCTATGGTTGACCAGCTTGATCCCGTGCATATGGCAACCACACCACAGCTAATACAGGAAATAGTCAAAAATGCTTTAGGCGATATGATTGCCAAACCATAATAAATCAACATCGGTACAATGCCAGAGGCGATCCAAATGGCAATTAACGCGCCCACCAACAGCATGATAAGATTTGCCTGCATCGCCATATCAATTGATTTCAAGATACCGTCTTCGAGCTTTTTATAGGGTACTTTAAGAATAAAAACAGCGACCAACCCCGCCACTACCGCCGATACAAATAATACCATTTCGCTTGGTACAAAATCTTCGCCCAAGAATAAATTAACAACCATCAATCCAATTAGAAAAACAAGGGGGATCATTGAAACAATAACCCCCGGACTCTTTTGATCGGATCCTTCATTTGTCGATTGTTGCATTATACCCCCCTTTATTTATTGAATTTTACTGTTACATATTTAACGACTTAACTCCAAGGAAAAGGGCTATTTGAAACAGGATGAAGATCGCCTTCTTGATAACGAGAAAATCTAAATGGTTTTAAGAGTTTGGATTCAGTGCCGCAAATAGTTTCAGCCACTAATTTACCAACCCCTAACATTTTATAGCCGTGGTTTGAATCAGCGATCACATAACAGTTTTCGCGAAAATGATCAAAAACGGGAAAACTGTCAGGTGTAAAGGCGCCGATACCGCCCGATGGTTCGTTTTTATATTTTGCAATTTGTCCTGAAAAACGCTTTTGGCAATGAGCCAGAGCCGAGACCCACATATGGGCAAAATCATCACCAACGATAAATTCAGGGGATAATGGCCCATAAGGATCAACATTAACATCATCGGCCTTCTTATCAACAATGAACGGGGCAGCCCCGCCTTGGATTCCGCCAAAATGAAAATCTGGTTTATAATAAATGCCCCACATTTTATCGGTAATGAGCGAGCCATCAACGTCTGAATATAACGCAGCGTCCGTATCCACATGGATTACGGGCGGCATTTTACCGTCATTGGTTTGCTGTAAATTTGGATCAACACCAAGGGTGCCTTCTTGTAGGGACCAATAAATCCACATATCAACATCTTTTACGATCTCACCAGTAACAGAATTTTTGATATCAATGGTTTTTGGTAAACTAAGCATATCCCAAAATTTTGGCGTCCATGGCCCCGCCCCAATCACCACATAATCGCATTCAATAACACCGCGATTGGTTTCAACGGCTCTAATTGCCCCTGTTGCGTCTTCTTTAAAGCCCGAAACTTCAACGCCGCTGATGATGCGCACGCCTTCGGCCTCTGCTTTGCTGGCAAGGCCGTACATAGCACGGGTATTATTGGCGTAACCACCCGGCTCCTCATGAAGGACAGTGGTTATATTTTGCGCTTGCCAGTCATCAAATATGCCTTTCATATAAGCCATGCAATCTTTCTCGCCTTCTATCAAAGTTGAGCGATAACCAATATTTTTTTGCTGCTGATGAATAGAAACAATATCTTCGTGCATGGTTTCTGAGCTGATTTGCATATAGCCCACAGGGTGATAACTATAAGCATCAGGATCACTTTCCCAAACTTTGACACTATGGGCCATTAATTCGCGCATGGCTGGTTGGAAATAATTATTGCGAATAACGCCGCAAGCAATACCACTAGCACCAGCACTAATACCCGATTTATCCACAATCAGAATATCCGAACCGCTGCCCTTTCCTTGGGCTTTTAATTCAAGGGCCAAATGATAAGCTGTGCTTAAACCATGGATGCCCGCGCCAATGATGACGTAGGGACAATGAGAGGGAAATGCCATAATTTTATCCTTTTATAAACGAAAATATAGCTAAATCACTAACCCATAGCGGGGCTATAGAAAACTGCAAAAGTTTAGCATAATTAATATTAATCATTATCATTAATTTTTCTTATGCTATTATAACAAGGATTGACCGACACGCCGATGCTGTTCAAACTAAGATTAGAAAAAATAAAATTATGAGAATTTTCATGAACCATATAGAAAATATGCTCAAACGCAGAAAATCCGGCTTTAGCTTGGAAAGTGATTTTTATCATGACCAAGCCATATTTGACCTTGAAATGAAGGCTATTTTTGAAAATGACTGGGTCTTTGGCGGCAATGATTGTGAAATCCCGAAGCCGGGAGATTATATTACGGCGACAATTGGCCGTAACAGCATCATCATTGTCCGTGACCAACAGGAGCAAATTCACGCCTATTTAAATAGTTGCCGTCACAGAGGCTCACTGATTTGCACCCATAAAAAAGGGAATGCTAATCAATTGGTTTGTCCTTATCATCAATGGACATACGGCTTAGACGGCACCTTAAAACATGCTGGTGAAATGGGTTCAGATTTTGACCCAACGCAATATTCCCTTAAATCAGTATCCTTAAAAATATTGCACGGTCTCATTTATGTTTGCATCTCTAAAACGCCTCCTGATTTCGAAAATTTTAAAACTCAAGTTGGCCCTTACATTAAGCCCCATCAACCTTTTCGTACTAAAGTCGCCCACGAGGACAATATTATCGAAGATGCTAATTGGAAGCTGGTGATTGAAAATAACCGCGAATGTTATCACTGTGCGGGCTCACACCCGGAACTGACCTATTCCCTAACCGCCTTTGCCATGCCCGATGATCCACGCGGCGACAGTTTTTTCAATGAATTAATGCCCAAAAAAATCAAAGATTGGGAAAAACTAGGCCTTCCCCATAAACCTGTGCCGGGCGGAGAGAAATTTCGCTGCATTCGATTACCCTTCATTAATGATGCGCTCTCCATGACCGTTGATGGTAGTTTGGCCTGCCGTAAATTGCTTGGTGATTTTACCGAAGCAGACCTAGGCTCGGTTCGTATGTTCCATGTTCCGGGAAATTGGAACCATTTTGGCAGTGATTATATTCTCCATGCCAGTGTCACGCCGCTTAGCCCTGATCAAACATTACTGACTACAAAATGGTTGGTTCATGAGGACGCGGTTGAAGGATGGGATTATGATGTCGAACATTTAACGCGCGTTTGGAAAGCTACCAATCAACAAGACGCCATTCTCGCCCATAATAATCACCTTGGCACCAAGTCCGTTGGTTATGAGCCTGGCCCTTATGCACAATCAGAATTTATGTTGACCGACTTTACCAATTGGTACGCAAAAATGATGGAAAATTATCTAGTAAACGTAAAAAATAATGAGGATCTCTAAATGGTTATAGGGTCTCGCACACCGCTACCGAATTTCAAAAAAGGAAGCGCAGGCAATTGGCTATCGGGCTCATTCATTGAATGTAATGCTATTAATGATGAAAATTCTGAGGTTAGAAGTTACCAATTTAAAGACCCCTACGGCGGCGGTTTTAAATATAAAGCAGGCCAACATATTAGCATTTTACTACCCCTTGATGATGGTGAAGAATACCGCACATTCACCATCGCCTCATCACCAACGCGCGCGCATAACATAACATTGACCGTTAAAACCAATCGACCAAATGGTGCAACAGCGTGGATGCGAGAAAATATTATAGTGGGGACAAAGCTAATTGCTGTTGGCCCCACCGGCCCCTTTAATATTGCTGATCACCCCTGCCATAAATTACTGCTGATCTGCGCCGGCAGTGGCATTACACCAATGATGTCAATATTACGTTGGTTATGGGATCGCAAAGAAGATATTGAAATAACCTTTATCCATTATGCAAAAAATCCGGATCAATTTTTATTCAATGATGAATTAAAGCAGATTGCCAAGGATTATTCGTCATTAACAGTACATCAAATCTCAACAGACCGTCCTGATGGAAAAACAAATAACCTGCCCAATTTTGAACAAATCACATCCCTTATTGATATGACAGACCATGATGTTTTTTGCTGTGGACCAAATGGTTTTATGCAAAAAATAGAAAAAATTGTCAAAAAAGCTGGTGCCAATCATTATTATCAAGAAAGTTTCGGCACCCAAATAAAATCCAATATAAACAGTAATATTATCACCAATGCCGAGAATTTGACCATTAATTATAAAGGACGGATAATTGAAGCCAAAAAAGGGGAAAATTTACTTGCTGTGCTTAAAAAGCATAAATTTATTATCCCCACCGGCTGTCAATCTGGCATGTGCGGCACCTGTCATCTAAAAATCTTGCGCGGTAGTGTTGATATGAACCATCAGGGAGGCCTAAGTAAAGCCCAAGAAGATGAAGGTATTATTTTAGCCTGTAGCTCTACCATAACCACTGACTTAACCCTTATTTAAAAGCGAATTTAATAATGCCACATCATATTTTAAATTTCATTCATGATGAAAACCCTGCTTTTAGTGATGATTTATATGAGCAAGCAAAACGCTGCCTTTTGGATACATTGGGGGTCGCCGCCGCCGCAAAAACCACGGAACCAAGCCGGATATTATCAAACCATATTCGCCGTCAATATGGGCCGACCGATGACAGTAGAGCAAAGTTATTATTTCGGGATCAATATGCCAGTGAATGTGGCGCAGCCTTTTACGGCGCGGGGTCCATTGACAGCCTTGATGCCCACGATGGGCAAGTGCTAACCAAAGGTCATATAGGTGTGGTGGTGATGCCAACTTTATTTGCCATACCAGAAATTAATGATTTAAGCGCTAAACAATTGCTTGATGCCATCATCATCGGTTATGAAATTGGCACCCGCGCCGGTATTGCTCTGCATGCGACCTCCTGTGATTATCATACCTCAGGCGCATGGAATGCTTTGGTCAGCGCCGCCCTCGTGGCTCGTCTTAAAAAACTATCCCCCGATCAAACATTGGAAGCCTTAGGCTTGGCTGAATATCACGGGCCGCGCAGTCAAATGATGCGCTGTATTGATAATCCTATCATGGCCAAAGATGGATCTGCTTGGGGCGCATTAGCGGGTTATTCGGCAGCACTTTTAGCCATGGACGGTTTTACAGGTGCCCCTGCTGTGACTTTATTTGAAGATCAAGTTAAAGAAATATGGAGCGACCTTGGTCAACGCTTTTATATTCATGAACAATATATAAAAGCCTATCCTGTTTGCCGATGGGCCCAACCAGCGATCGAAGCCGTACTGACTTTAACGCACGCTCATGAAATTGACCTTGATCAGATTAAGCATATTGATGTTTATAGTTTTCACGAGGCTAAAAGATTATCAACACCCCGCCCTAAAAATTCCGATCAGGCCCAATATAGCCTACCTTTTTCCGTGGCCTGTGCGTTGCGTGATGGTACGGTAAACACCAAAGCCATTACCGATGAGCTTGAAGATCCTCTGCTTTTATCCCTTAGTCACCGTGTTCGAACTTTTGAGCTTGAAAAATATTGTGACCTTTTTCCTGCCGAACGTTGGGCCCATGTCATCATTGAAATGAACAATGGTGAAAAATATCAATCTGAGCCGTCAATTGCCCGAGGAAATCCTGAAAACCCCTTAACTAATGAGCAAATAAAAGATAAATTTTTTGACCTTAGCACCATTAGCTTAAGCCAAGATCAAAGTCAGAAACTTTATGATACCATCAGTAATATTGAGAAACTATCATCACTAAAACCATTATTAGAGCTAATTTGAGGGATCATAAATGAGACGAAACCTTCCTCCATTTGCAGCTCTGAAAGCCTTTGAAGCCGCAGCGCGTCATAATAGTTTCAAGGCGGCGGCTGATGATATTTCATTATCCCCTTCCGCCATCAGCCATCAAATCAGGTCCTTAGAAGAATATCTTGGCTTTCAACTTTTTATTCGTGAAAAAGGGTATGTGCGCTTAACTGAAAAGGGCTTGCAATATAATAGCCTAATCGAGGATATTTTTGACCGATTAGAACAAACAACCCATGATTTTCAAATTAATAATCATAAGACTAAAATCGTTATTAATCTTTTTCATTCTTTTTTATCCTCTTGGCTCTATCAACGCCTTACGGATTTTCAAGAAAAATATCCCCATATAGAGCTTTGTTTTATCAGTTCCGACAACCCGCCAGAATATGATAAATTCGAATTTGATATGGCCATTTATTTTGGCCAAGCACCGTTAAGTAATGGCGTATCTATTGCTTTATTCGATGATTATATGACATTGGTTTGTAATCCAGAAATGGCGAAAAAGCTCCCCTCAAGCGATGATATTTTTGACTTAGAACAATTGCCCTTTTTGCATTGCACCTGCGAGCCTAATGAATGGGAAATCTGGTTTAATTCATACGATCAACCCTGCCCGAAACAAGATTATAAACTTTCAACCAATGACCGCTCGATGGTGATGAAGGGGGCCGCTCATAATATGGGAATTGCCATCGGCAGGCAGCCCTATATGGAAAGATACTTGC
>CALDNY010000240.1 GCA_937914685.1 uncultured Kordiimonadaceae bacterium | reverse complement strand
TGTAAACTCTTGGTCAAAATAGTCGATAACAGAGCCGACTGATTATACCGCCTTTTAAAAAGTCGTTTTTCATGAAGCGGTACAGGGATAATCATTGCAACATCCTTAAAAAAAACGGCTCCGGCCCGCTTTAGCAATTTGGCAAAATAATGCGCATATTCCAAACGATCTTGGTGCTTAAAACCAATGATCATGTTTTTGCTATGATCATCATACCGCAAAACTGATATACATTTATCAAATTTGCGCGCCTGTTGATGACAGGCTGCGCACAGATTTTTATCTCGCGTATTAAAATCACCCGACATTTCAAATTCAAACGGATAACCACATGATTGGCACATGGGGCTTGAGATAAAATGTATCTGTTTCCAACAGTCTGGGCAGATATTATGAGCCTGATCAATACGGCAACCGCACTTTAAACATTTTGGTGGCAAAATAATATCAAGCACCCCCGTAAAGGCCGGACGCGAACCATCCGCGATGCGTTTTATCGCGTCCTTTAGAAAATGTGTCTTTTCGTATGCCTGTAAAAATGCCATATAGTCACTATGACCCAAAAAACGTCTGATAAAAAGCCCCAATATAATGCCGCGCCCTTTGAAGCGCGGATATTCAATCGCGCCCTCATTAAAGAGCGGCGCGATCGCATGGCGGAAAATTTTATCAAACATGATTTTCTTAAATGTGAAGTCAGCGCCAGACTGATAGATAATCTTCAGGATATTAAAAGAGATTTTAAAACGATTGCGAACTTAAATTGCGATAGTCAGATATTAAGAGACGCCTATCAAGAGGCCTTTATCATCAATCAAGATTTGTCCTATCCTATGCTAAAGACCAACCCCGCCCTGAACATTCAAGCAGATGAGGAATTAATTCCTTTTCAAAAACAAAGTCTTGATTTGATATTAAGTTGTCTGACACTACATTGGGTTAATGATTTGCCCGGCACTCTCTTTCAGATGCTAGGCAGTTTAAAGGCGGACGGATTGTTTCTAGGGGCTTTGTTTGGCGGTGAGACCCTCAAAGAATTACGACAAGCCATGTTGATGGCCGATATGGACCATCGCGGCGGTATTAGTCCGCACATTTCCCCTTTCATTGACGTACGCGATGCGGGGGCACTGATGCAGCGCGCTGGCTTTGCCTTGCCTGTTGTTAGCACAGAACGCATAACCGTGACCTATAAAGATACTTTTTCCTTGATGAAAGAATTAAAAGCCATGGGCGAGAATAACGCCTTGATAAAAAATCATAAGGGATTTTCATCTAAACGCTTAATGATGCGGACGTCGGAACATTATCAAGCCTTATATGCCAACCATAACGGCAGAATTCCAGCCACTTTTGATATTATTTATCTACAGGGATGGGCTCCCCATGAAAACCAGCAAAAGCCTTTAAAGCCCGGCAGCGGTAAAATGTTTTTAAAAGATGCCCTTGGAAAAGCACCGCCAAAAAACAACTCTTTATAAAAAATCTCTGATCATGGCAATAAGCGGAAGATCCGCAGGGGGCATAGGATAGTCTTTAAGCTCTTCTATGGTCACCCATTTTAAAAGTTGTCCCTCTTTTGCGCGCAATGTGCCGTCCCATTTACGGCATACATAAACAGGCATCAGCAGATGAAAATCATCATAGGAGTGTGAGGCAAAGGTAAGGGCGGCTAAGCAGGATTCTGTCGTGTCAATATTCAATTCTTCGTGAAGCTCGCGGATCAACGCCCGTTCCGGTGTTTCTCCGCGCTCAATTTTACCTCCAGGAAACTCCCACAGCCCTGCCATGCTCTTGCCCTTTGGGCGTTGAGCAATCAAAATTCGGCCATCAATATCCATCATCACCACGGCGCAGACCAGCATAAGATCAACGGGCCCTTGGGGCCTTCCTCCTGGTGGGTCAGGGCAAAATTCGCTCATGGGGTGCTTCCTTTTTCTAATCTATAATATTCGCTACAGCCGTCACCGTGGCCACATTTAGCATAATGGGCTGGCGGTGTTCCTTTATGAATAAATCCCTTATTTTCAAGCAGTTTTCGCGATCCACGGTTGTTTTTTGCCGTCAACGCAACAATTGTCTGACAATAGCCTAAATCAAAAATCCATGTCAAAATTACAGATAAAAACTCCCCCGCATAGCCCTTTTGCCAAAAATCTGGCCCGAGCCAATAGCCAACTTCACATTCTTTGTTTTTATAAGAGAAAACCTTTATTCCACCCATATGTCGCCTGGTTTTCTTTTCTATAATAGAAAAGAGTACATTATCGCTTGTGCTAAAGTTGGCTTTTGCTATTTCAATGAATTTCTCCCCTTCTTCTCTCATATAGGGAAAGGGAATAGTGGTAGAAAGCCATTGTGTTACTTGCCAATTGCTTAAAATGGCAACATGTTCATCAAGATCATCACTGCGATATGATCGTAAGATTAAGCGCTCTGTTTCTATGTAAAAGTCGTCTTTCATCTCTAACTTCTATAATCGGCGTTAATATTAATATAATCGTGGGTTAAATCACAGGTCCATACCTTTGCTTTACCATCAGCGACCCCCACATCGACAGTTATTTCAATATCCGTTCCTTTAAGATGGGCATTACATTTGCTTTCATCGTACCCCTCAATGCGGTGGCCGTTTTCTGTCACTTTTTGACCACCAATGCGAATGATAAGATGATCACGCTGCGCGCGTTCACCCGCCTTTCCAACCGCCATAACAATGCGCCCCCAATTGGCGTCTTCGCCGGCTATCGCCGTTTTAACAAGGGGAGAGTTGGCAATACTCATGGCGATTTTTTTAGCCGCGCTATCATTTTCTGCGCCACTTACATCAATAGTGATAAATTTACTGGCCCCTTCGCCGTCGCGTACAATTTGATGGGCCAAATCAAGCGTTACTTCATTAAAAGCCCTTTTAAAGTCGTCTAAGATGGAATTATTGATATCGGTAATAATAGAATCTTTGCCCGTGGCAAAGGCAAGAAGCGTATCCGATGTTGAGGTATCGCTATCCACGGTAATACAATTAAATGATTGATCGCAGGCGTCCTTCAGAATGCGCTGCAAGGTCTTTTGATCAATGGCGGCATCGGTAAAAATGAAGCTAAGCATCGTCGCCATATCAGGAGCGATCATACCTGATCCTTTAGCAAAACCGTTAATGGTCACAGTCTGATCTGCTACTCTGGCACTACGGGTCGCGGTTTTTTCAAAAGTATCGGTGGTTAAAATTGCCTTGGCCGCCTCATGCCAATGATCTTGTTTTAGGTTTTTCGCCGCGATTTTCACATGTTTGTTAATGCTTTGGGCGTCTAAAGTCTCGCCAATAACGCCCGTTGAAGCCACATAAACGGCGCCGGGCTTACATTCAAGGCTTGTTGAGACCGCGTCAATAGTTGACGTCATGGCCTCAAAGCCTTCTTTGCCCGTAAAGGCATTGGCATTTCCCGCATTGACAAGAACGGCTTGGGCCAGATTATTGCTTGCTAATATTTGTCGGCACCATTCTACAGGCGCGGAAGAACATTTAGAGGAGGTAAAGACCCCTGCCACAACAGCCCCACAATCAAAAGAGACCAGTAACAGATCGTCACGGCCTTTATATTTCATTCCTGTTGAGGCCGTGGCGAAGGCAATGCCGTCAATCGGCGAGAGCTTTGTGATTTTTTTCGGCGCTAAAGGTGATTTTTTCATCATCAATAAAACTGCTTATTTCATTAAAATTAACATTTCTTCAAAGTTATAGGCAGGTAAAACAGTCAATGTCTATAATTTCTATTATATTTCCAGTCAAAATGTCGTTTTAATGCCATCAAACATTGACACAAGGGGTCTTCGCTCTTATGTCTGCTACTCTATATATGTTTCGAATTATTGAAATAAGTAAGTAATAATAAGAGGCTGGCTAAACCGCCGCATCTATTAAAAGTATCTAAGGAAAAAATAATGCTGGGAATGGGCAAAATTGCCAAAAAAATATTTGGCACGGCAAACGAAAGATATTTAAAAAGTTTAGAGCCACGCATCAAAGCCATTAATGCCATAGAGCCAGAAATATCCGCTCTTTCCGATGAAGAATTAAAGGCAAAAACAACAGAATTTAGAGACCGTCTTGAAAAAGGCGAAACCTTAGATACCCTGCTTGTGGAAGCTTTTGCCGTTGTCCGCGAGGCATCGGTGCGCACACTAAGCCAGCGTCATTACGATGTTCAGTTGATCGGCGGTATTGTTTTGCACGAAGGCAAAATTTCAGAAATGAAAACAGGTGAGGGTAAAACTCTCGTTTCAACACTGGCGGGATATTTAAACGCATTGCCAGCCAAGGGCGTTCATATTGTTACAGTCAATGATTATCTAGCCGTGCGCGATTCTGACTGGATGGGGCAGATCTATCAGTTTTTAGGCATGAGCGTAGGCTGCATCATTCCCAATATTGACGACAAAAACCGCAAAGAGGCGTATCAATGTGATGTAACATACGCCACCAATAACGAGCTTGGGTTTGATTATCTTCGCGATAACATGAAATTTGACCCTGATTCCATGGCACAGCGTGGTCAATTTTTTGCCATCGTTGATGAGGTGGATAGTATTCTTGTTGATGAAGCACGTACACCACTTATCATTTCAGGATCAACAGAAGATAAATCTGAATTATACCAGTCCGTGGATAAGGTCATTCCTAGCCTTGTTGTTGAAGATTACGAAATAGACGAAAAAAGCCGAAATATTACACTTACTGAAGATGGTATGGAGCATTTAGAAATCATTCTTAAAGACGCCGGACTTATTGAAACAGATAATATGTATGATTATGGTAATGTATCCGTTGTTCATCATGTTAACCAGGCCCTAAAAGCCCATAAATTATTTAAAGCCGAAAAAGATTACATCGTTAAAGATAACGAGGTCATTCTTATCGATGAATTTACGGGCCGTATGATGGACGGAAGACGCCTTTCAGACGGCCTTCACCAAGCCATCGAAGCTAAAGAAGGGGTAGATATTAAAACAGAAAACCAAACCCTTGCCTCTGTTACCTTTCAAAATTATTTTCGTCTATATGAAAAACTTTCTGGCATGACCGGAACTGCGGTCACAGAAGCCGCTGAATTTGCCGATATTTATGGCCTTGGCGTTATTGAAATTCCGACCCATATGGATATATCCCGTATCGATGATGATGATCAAATATATCGTACTGCTAATGAAAAATATGAAGCGATCATTGATAAAATTGAAGAATGCAGCAAAACCAACCAGCCCATATTAGTGGGCACGGTTAGTATTGAAAAATCAGAATATTTAGCGGATATGTTAAAAAAGCGCAAAATTAAACATAATGTACTTAATGCTAAATTTCATCAAGAAGAGGCCTATATTGTCAGCCAAGCTGGCCGATTTGGGGCAGTGACCATCGCCACCAATATGGCGGGTCGCGGTACGGATATTCAACTTGGCGGCAATGTGGATATGCGTATTGAACGAGAAATTAACGAAACGGATGAGACAAAACGCCAAAAGTTAATTGAAAAAATTAGCGCCGAGATTAAAGAAGAGAAAAAACAGGTTATTGCCCTAGGAGGACTCTTTGTTTTAGGGACAGAACGCCATGAAAGTCGCCGCATTGATAATCAGCTACGGGGCCGTTCGGGCCGGCAAGGCGATCCTGGTTATTCCAAATTCTATTTAAGTATGGAAGATGACCTTATGCGTATCTTTGGTGGAGAGCGCATGGATAGCTGGATGCAAAAGCTTGGCTTTGAGGAAGGCGAATCACTTACTCACCCCTGGCTCAATCGTGCCGTTGAAAAGTCCCAAGAAAAAGTTGAAGCCCGTAATTATGATATGCGTAAGAATTTGCTCAAATACGATAATGTGATGAATGACCAAAGAAAAGTTATTTACGAACAACGTCGCGAAGTCATGAACGATGACAATTTGGAAGAAGCCATTACTGAAATGCGTCAGCATACCGTTGATGAATTAATCGCCAACCATATACCGCCTCGTAGTTATGTGGAAGATTGGGACCTTAATGGCCTTAGCATTGAAACAAAACGCCTTTTCGGTCAAGATTTCGGCCTTAATGAATGGGCCCAAGAAGACGGCATAGAAGAAGAGGCTTTTGGTGATCGTCTTGTTGATGCCACCGACCGTTTTATGGCCAAACGATCCGCTGACTTTGGCCCGGAAAACATGCGCCATTTTGAAAAAACTGTTTTGCTTCAATCCATCGATAATTACTGGAAAGAACATTTAGCGCAACTTGATCACCTTAGACAGGTTATTCAATTAAGGGCCATTGGTCAGCGCAACCCGCTTGATGAGTATAAAACCGAATCCTTTGCCATGTTTGAAAGTATGCTTGCAAATACCCGGGAGCATGTGGCTCTGCTTCTTGCTCATATTGAAATTAGGCAACCAGAGGATGTTCCACAATTAGAAGATCCTGACCGCTCAAGCATGCAGGAAAGTCATCCTGGAAGCGGCTCGCCTATGATTAACAATCCGAGTGCATGGAAAAATACACAGCGTAATGCGGCCTGCCCCTGCGGAAGCGGTGAAAAATATAAACATTGCCACGGCAAGGTTGTGGCAAAAGTGGGTCGTAATGATGTTTGCCCATGCGGAAGTGGTAAAAAATATAAGCATTGTCACGGCGCAATATAACGCTCATAACAAAAAATGATTAAAAGGTTTTAAATTAAAGGCTTTTAAGTTAAAGGCTTACGGTGCCCATATTAAGGAATTTTTCATTTCTAAGTTCCTTAATCTTATCCGCGCTGATGGCAGAAAACTCCATTAAAGCGTTATCAAGCGCTTTGCTAACAGCCTCCATCGTTTTAGCATGATTTCGGTGCGCCCCGCCTATAGGTTCGGGGATTACTTCGTCTATAACTTCAAGCTTTAATAAATCCTGGGCCGTAATCTTAAGGGCATTCGCCGCTTCTTCTGCTTTATCATTGGTGCGCCATAATATGGAGGCGCAGCCCTCGGGCGATATAACACTATAAACCGCATGTTCCAGCATTAAAACCTTGTTTCCCGCAGCAAGTGCCACCGCGCCGCCTGAGCCGCCTTCTCCTACAACAACGCTGATAAATGGTACTTTTAGTCCTAAACACGCCTCAGTGGACCTCGCGATAGCCTCTGCTTGTCCGCGCTCTTCGGCGCCAACGCCCGGATAGGCTCCTGCAGTATCAACAAAACTTATCACTGGAATTTTAAACTGGTCCGCCAAATGAAAAAGCCTGATCGCTTTGCGAAACCCTTCGGGGCGGGCCATACCAAAATTATGTTTGATCCGGCTCTGAGTATCATTACCTTTTTCATGGCCGACTACCATAACCGACTGACCTTTAAACCGACCAATGCCGCCAATGATTGCATGATCATCGGCAAAGCCACGATCGCCTGCAAGGGGCATAAAGTCATCAAATAGGTTTTTGATATAGTCTGATGAATGGGGCCGATCAGGATGGCGCGCGACTTTTATTTTCTCCCATGATGACAATTTGGCATAGGTAGCGCGTAATAATGTGTCCCGCTTCGCTTCAAGTTGGCCGACTTCTTCTGCGATGTTAATTTCATCACCGCTTGGTAAAGCCTTAATATCGCGAATACGACTTTCTAGTTCAGCAATAGATTTTTCAAAATCCAAATAAGTTTGCATAGTAATTACTTCATTATTATTGATCGCAAAAAAGACCTTATAGCCGCCTCCAACTAAAAAAGCGACTAAAAAGGCCACTAAATGGCCCCTATAAAATACAGAACAACAAATAAAGGTCCTTTATTTTACAAGAGGATGTTTATTATGTACTAAAGATTTTAATCTTTCCTCCAAAACATGGGTGTATATTTGCGTGGTACTTATATCAACATGACCCAACATTTTTTGCACCGCACGCAAATCAGCGCCATTAGATAATAAGTGAGTAGCAAAGGCATGACGCAGGACATGGGGGGATAACCTTGAAGGGTCGATGCCGACGTCCACAGCCAATGATTTCAACATTTGCGCAAAGCGGTGACGGGTTAAATGGCCCAACGCGCCTCGCGACGGAAAAAGCCACGGATTATTTTTAACCCCGTATTTAAGCCGTCCTTTAGAATCTTTTGCTGTCGTCATGACGTCAATATGCCACGATACAGATTTTAAAGCCCTGTCGCTTAAGGGGACAAGCCGTTCTTTGTTGCCTTTGCCGCGCACATAAATATAAGGCTCGCCACTATGAAAAGCAGCGCGCGGCAGGCCGACAAGTTCTGATACCCTTAATCCGGTAGCATATAAAACTTCCAATAAGGCGTTAAGGCGCACGTCGCTTTCATGAGACGACTTTAAAGCGCGATCATTCAACAACTGCAACAATTTTGATACTTCTTCTTCGCTTAAAAGTTTTGGCAAAGAACGACCAATACTAGGGCTATCAAGGCCTAAAGCAGGGTTATCATTGCGAATATTTTCGGCGTATAAAAATTTAAAAAATTGTCTTAAACAAGAAAGTTTTCGCGAGGCCGTACTGGCAGCAAAGCCCTTTTTATCTAAGAAACCCAGATAGGCTCTCAAATCGGCGTTGTTGGCATTGATTAAGGCCTGATCGTTTTTTTGAAAAGCGATAAATTGCTCAAGGTCTCGGCTGTAAGACTGGATGGTATTAAGCGACGCCGCTCGCTCCGTCAAAATCATCTCCAAAAAAAGCTCTATAAGGTTTTGATTGTCCATGATTAAAAATCATTGGCGACTAATGCTTCAAGCGCCACATTTCTTGCTTCTTGCTCTAAGCCAAAACTTCTTAGGGTGCGTAATACTGCGCTTATGCCTGAGGCATCGAGGCTTCCTGGGCCATTCTGACCCATAGCCATTAAACTTAATATTATCGCCTGGCCCTGCTTATCTTCCGCTACGGATTTGATCATTTCGCGCCAAACGCCAAGAGGGATCGCTTGGGCATTTTCTGCGCGGGCCTCCGTGATAAGTTCTGCCCATTTTTCTTCGCCTACCTCATATTGAAAGGCTTCGGCAATGGCATAAAAGAGCGCCGCTTTGCTGTCTCTATTTTGAGGTGAGAGCACCATTTGCCCGTTCCACCAAAGCTCTAAGATGTCATCGTTCCATGGTATCTCGCCTTTGGCGCTGGCGATCATAACCATGGGCCATATATTAATAAGGGCGCGGGTGGCTTCCGCGTTACCGCTAATGGCACTGCGGCGAACAAAATCATACCATTTTCTGGCGCCATCAAGCTCCCCGCCGAGGAGGAGTCCTCTGGTTATATGGTCTGCGTGATTTAACAGTTCCAGACTGGGTTTTATAGAGATCAGCGTTTTTATGTTAAGTCTTGTTTTGCGTGACAGGTCATTTTGACTGAGGGCACGATCCCAAATAACTTTTAAAATCTCCGCTTTACTCACATCATCCGACTGCCTCGCCGCCGCTTGATATAGTAATACGTCTGCTAATGGACTTTGATCATTTTGAGTCAACATAAGAGCGTTTTGATATTCTGTGCTCGAAAATTCCTGAAGATCATAAACATCACGAAGAACATCAACAGATATTCCCCCAGCAAGATAGCTTTTTACCGCACCCTGCAATCTGTTTTCCTTGGACATATTGGGATTTATCACCAACGCGCTTAATATCAGCGGGTCGCTGTTTTCAATAAGTTGTGCCTCAACCGGGTGGTCTAAAAGCGAAAGAAGACTGTAATTTAAGCCATCAAGAACAGCCATACTGCCACTAATGAAAGGGGCCCTAGACGCTGGATTCTCCATCAAAAGGTTAATCAAGTCAAAAAAGATAAAATCATTGCTTCCTTGTTCCCCTAAAAGGTCTAAGGCGATTTGCGCGCCTGAAATGTCTTCTTCTAAAACCCGACAAAAAGCCAACATTTTTAACCAAAAAACCGGATTTGCCTTTTGTTGGTCTTCCGTTTTATCCGCTAGTGATCTCGGTAAATTGGCCTTTGAGGCTTGCGCCCGAGCTTCGTTGGTCATTTGACAGGCAGCCATTAAATCTCCTCCAAGCAATAATAATTCTGCATTGGATTTATTTGCTGTTAAATATTTTTGCGGAATCCCTTGAAGAAATCTTGTCAAATCAGACAGGTTTCCCCTCTCCATAAGCTTTGATATTCGCAAATTTATAAATTTCTTGGCGCTTTCTTCGTCAAATTCTTCTTCCCCATCTTGCATAGAGCTTTTGCCAACGGGGGCAGAGGCGATGGTTAGAAGTAATTTTTTTTCAATTTCGTCCATAGTGGGCGATTTAGCTGGCAAAACAAGCCGTCCTAGTAATTGTTCAATCTTTGCCCGCGACGAAGCTCTCCACAAACGGCTGTTAAAACCGCCCTGTTGCTTATTTAAACTGCCAAAGGCGGTAATTCCCATATCCCCTAATTCATCAATCTCAACAACATCATCAGTCTCTTGTTGTTCCTGATCCAACTCTACGATGTTTTGCCGATTATTCACATCGGCCTCGGCCGCGTTCTTGGCCGCATCATCAGGAAAATAAGGGCCGGGAACGCCCGATGGAAACAATATTGATTTTGGAGGCTCCTGAGCTTCAATTGTGTTTTGTTGAAATATATCCTCTTGTTGTCCCGCCGCAAGAACAGGGGCCACAAACAATAATGCTGCTGAAATATTAAGCATTGCCGTTCTGTAAAAAATTGCCCGCCTTAACGGCCGCAAATTATAAAATGAAGGAGGATTAATGTTCATGATTATTCCGCTTTATTAATTATTTAGGAAACATGTCATCTGCAAGCGGTTTTTCCACCCGTTCGGTCGGAGCAGGAATATCAGCGTTCATTAAATAAATGCCTCCACCGAGGATGCAAAGAACCATTAATAGGAATAGGATAAGCCAAAATTTTGCCATTAGTATATTTACCTTTGTGATATTATAAAATAATCTACTTTGTATTGCACCATCTTAACGGACTCGCATCATAAGGTAAAGCGAGCAGACGCTAAGCTGATAGAAAAATATGTTTATTTCGTGGCTAAAGCCGCATAAGACATGTAAATAATAGATATAATGAATAATTTAATAAGAAAAAGAAAAAAGAACCTCGCCCCGAGATTGAGATATAATTTAAGGAAAAGTATCACCCTTATCGGGCTTATGGGATCTGGAAAATCAACAATAGGTATTCGCTTGGCGCGACAGCTAGGGATAAAGTTTGTCGATAGTGATAAAGAAATTGAGGCCGCCGCAGGGCATAGTGTTTCTGAAATTTTTGAGAAGTTTGGAGAAGAAGATTTCAGAAAAGGAGAAAGGCGCGTTATTAAACGCCTCATTGAGCAAGAGAATAAAATAGTTCTCGGCACTGGAGGTGGCGCGTTTATGGATCCAAAAACCCAGACGCGCTTGCTTAAAAAATCCATTGTTATCTGGCTTAAGGTCAATGTAGATTTGCTAGTAGAAAGAACATCAAAAAGAGACACGCGGCCTCTGTTACGCAAAGGAAACCCAAGAAATATACTGCAAAAATTAACAGAAGAGAGATATCCCATATATAAATCCGCCCATATAACCGTTGAAGGGGGACAGGGGCCCCATGATAAAGTGGTCAATGATATTATATGGAAATTAAACAAATATCTTGCTATTGAACAAAAAAAATACCAAAAAATGCTAGCACGCAAAAAAGACCAGGCGGCTGATCAACAACAAAGTCAAACCATGCAGACGAGCGATGATACAAAAGACAAAAGTTAATTTAGGCGATAGAAGTTATGACATTATTATTGGGGAAAACCTCATTGATAATGCTGGTGGCTATATCAAGCCTTTTCTCAACAGAGCAAAAACGGTTATTATTACCGATCAGAATGTTGCGCACCATCAGTTGGGCCGTCTTGAAGAAAGTCTACACAATATTGATTTCACAACCATAATTTTACCGCCTGGGGAGAGTACAAAGTCATTTGCCCAAGCAGAAGACTTACTTAATCAGCTTTTGGCCTTAAAATTGGAACGTTCCGATACAATCATCGCTTTTGGTGGCGGCGTTATTGGTGATTTAGTGGGTTTTGTTGCCAGTATTTATCTGCGCGGCATTGATTTTATTCAAATTCCCACAACATTACTGGCCCAAGTGGATAGTTCCGTCGGGGGCAAGACCGGTATAAACAGTAACTTCGGCAAAAACCTTATTGGTTCATTTTGGCAGCCACGACTCGTGCTTATTGATGTCACCACCTTAGATACTTTGAATATACGCCAAGTGATCGCAGGCTATGCTGAAGTCGTTAAATACGGCCTCATTGATGATGCTGACTTTTTTAAATGGCTTGAAGATAATGGTCACGATCTAATTTCAGGGTCAATAGAACAACAACGATCCCTACGCACCGAGGCCATCCTTAAAAGCTGCACAGCAAAAGCACGGGTTGTTGGCCAAGACGAAAAAGAAACTGGCAATCGCGCTTTGCTCAATTTAGGTCATACATTCGCCCATGCCCTTGAAGCTGAAAATGGCTATAATGACGCACTATATCACGGCGAAGCCGTGGCGATGGGCATTATTCTAGCCTTTGAACTTTCTTTGAAAATGGGACTATGTCAACAACATGATGTTGAGCGCATCAAAACGCACTTTAAGACAATAAATACCAAACAGATTAGCCAATTTGATTTTCATGTCGATCATTTGCTTGAACATATGAAGGGTGATAAAAAAATGTCTGATGGGAAACTAACCTTTGTCGTTGCCCGTGCCATAGGAGGCGCATACCTTAGCAATGAAGTTGACATGAATGATGTAAGAGCCGTTTTAAATCATTCTTTCAAGAAAGGGTCATAAATACCATTATGGACGCTGAACTAATTTCCGCTTTTGTCGTTATTCTTTTATTGATTATTTTTTCTGGTTTTTTCTCTTGTTCTGAAACCTCATTGACAGCCACATCTGCCTCTAACATGCATAAAATGTCAAAGGAGGGCAATAAAAGAGCGCGCCTCGTTGAAAAATTAATCTCTGATCCTGAAAGTTTAATTGGCGCTATTTTACTGGGGAATAATCTAGTGAATATTTTAGCGTCGGCCTTAGCAACATATTTATTCATCAAATTTTTTGGTGATATCGGCGTTGTCTATGCCACAATTGCCATGACATTGGTGGTGCTTATTTTCGCAGAGGTTATGCCCAAAACATATGCCATATCCAATCCAGAGCATGTTGCTCTTAAAGTGGCGCCGTTGATCAATATCTTTGTCATTTTGTTTTCCCCCATTGTTCGGCTTATTCAAATCATTGCCCGTCGAACACTGCTTTTATGTGGAATTAACGCTGCAGATAATCAAAAAGTATTAAGTCCACAAGATGAAATTCGTGGCACCATCGAATTACAAGTCCATGAAGGGGGAATGGTTAAAGAACATAAAGACATGCTCGCGGGCATTCTTGATCTTGATGAGATAAGTCTAGAAGATGTGATGGTTCACAGGAAAAGTGTTGAAATGATTAATGTCAAAGATGACATTCATGATATTTTTCAACAAATCGTCAGTAGTTCCTATACCCGATTGCCATTATGGGAAGGAGATCAAGATAATATCATTGGTGTCGTCCATGCTAAAGACGTTCTAAGAATCACCCGTAAAAACGATGGCAAGCTCAACCATATAAATTTGCGAAAAATTGCCGTAGCACCTTGGTTTGTGCCTGAAACCACCAGCTTGCGTGAGCAGTTAAAAATGTTTCTCGCCCGCAAAGCGCATTTCGCCCTTGTTGTTGATGAATATGGCGCTTTAATGGGCGTCATTACATTAGAGGATATTTTGGAAGAAATCGTCGGCGAAATTACCGATGAACATGATACGCACAATAGTAATATTAAAATCTTAAAATCTGGCGCTATCGTCACCGAAGGGGCAACCCCGATCCGTGATCTTAATCGTCAATTTAATTGGAGATTAAGCGATGATGAGGCCATTACCATCGCAGGATATGTCATTGATCAAGCTGAAACCATTCCGCTCCCTGGGCAAATGTTTGAAAAAAACGGCTTTCGGTTTGAAATATTAAAAAGAACCCGTAATCAAATCACCAAAGTAAAAATATATCCACCCCAAAAAACAGGTCATTAATTTTTATCTTTCACAATATCAAGTATTCTGTTGATTTTCTGTTGATCAAAATCGCGAATATTGAGGTTTAAAAGATTAACAAGTTCTGTGGCCCCAGAGCTTAAGCCTGATGTATCGACCACCATACGCGGATGGGAAATGCGGGCCAAGTTTTCTAATTCTTCCGCTTCGTCCCAAATAATATTAAAAAAGCTAATGATTTGCTGAATAAGCGCCCACGATGGCCGGCCTCTATGCCCATGCTCTAGAGCCGATAAGTAAGCTGGACTGATGGCCAGTTTTGCCGCCATTTCTTTTTGACTTATAGCGCGGGCCTTTCTTAATTCACGTACTTTTTCACCAAATGGGGTCATGCCGTCCTCTTTAACACTACATAAAGGGCACCACTACCGCCGTCTTTAAGGGTTGCCTCTTGAAAAGACACTATCAGATGACACATGGTACCGCCTGACAACCACATGGGAACTTCACGGCGCAACACGCCACGGTTATTTTCAATATCTGCCTCACGAGATTCTCCATAATCATTCTTAATATTGCCTTTTCCTGTCACCACCAACACCACACGATTACCTTTTTTTTGTGCCCGCTCAAGAGAATGAAATAGCCTGTCGTGGGCTTGGGCGCAGGTCAAGCCATGCAAGTCTATTTTAAGGTCGACTGCGGCCTTTCCTTGGTTTAATTTCTTAGCCCAATTGCTATCTTTATTTTTTAGACTTTCGTGATGGGTACTGTAGGGTTGTGAAGGGTTTTTAAAGGTGGTTTTTTTGGGAACTTTAAGCACAAAACGGCTTTTATTTTCCTCAATAATATTATCAAAGGTAGTTTTTTCAATGTCCCTCGTATAGCGTTGCCATAAGGCTTGTTCCTCTTGACTGAGTTTTCTTTTGGTCATTAAGGGGAGCCTATTATTGAGGTTGAGTTTTCTGAGGACAATATTTTGGGAACAAGCATATAATATCTACCCCGATCCTTCATGGGGCCTGCTTTTAATTCAGCCTCTTCACCAATGCCCCAATAGACATCTCCGCGTATTTTTCCTTTAATGGCGCCGCCTGTATCTTGGGCAATGACTAATCTTTTTAAATGGGTAGAAGGCTTTATATTTTCCTGAAATTGCCCATCATTCTCATACGTTTCAAGCCAAAGCGGCATCCCGAGCGGGATAAAGTCTCTATCGACCGCTAATGAGCGACCTGGAGTTAGGCCTATCCCCAAACTTCCAATTGGTTTATCAGAAGACTGTTCTTTAAAAAAAACATAAGACGGGTTTTTCCACATAAGCTCACTGGACTTTTCCGGATTTTCTTCCATCCAAGTTAAGATGGCTTGTAAGGACATGTCTTGAGGTTTTATATCGCCACTTTCTATGAGATATTGACCGATCGCCCGATAAGGCCGGCCATTTTTTTGCGCATAACCAAGGTGCATTAAATCGCCATCTTCCAATTGGATAAAGCCCGATCCTTGAATTTGTAAGAAAAATGTTTGTTCGAGTTTTTCAAGCCAGACAAGCTCCAAATCTTGATTGTCAAGAGCGCCTAGATCAATTTGTTTGCGTTCTTTATAGGGGATAAATTTATCGTCCACCACCTCGCCAATAATAGAACGGCCAGAGAGACTTTGATCAAAATCCCCCAGATTAATCGCCTGCAGATCTTTAGGAATGGTATAAAGGGGGGCACTATACTGGTCATTTTTAATTCTTGATCCTTTATAAACGGGCGCATAATAACCGGTAAATAATCCGGATTCTAAGCCTTTGAATGAAAGAGGATTAAAATTATCTTCAAAAAACTGTCTCGCCGTTATTCTATCATTTGCTGATAATTCAAGGGCGGCACGACAAACGGTCTTCCAATCCTGCGCTAAACCAAAATCATTAAATTTTATATTGTCTTCGTAAGAAATTATTCTGTCACAGGATATTTGAAAGGCGGAGAAGGCCTGACTTTGATCATCATCATACCAGCCAGGAAGATCATCAAACGTCACATTTTCATAGGCGCTTTGGGCTGTGCGCGGCAATGATAAAAAATAGATTGCAGATAAAAATGGCACTAAAAATAAAATCAGAAACAAAATAAGTGTTGAATTTTTTTTCATAACCACTCAATTCCCATCAAACAGCAAAGGCCGCTATCTATATTTATGCATTGCTGGTGGATACCAAAGTCCAATTAGGGTCGCCACGATTAACATCACGACAAAATGTCCAAATATCAACCACCGGTACAATCTTTTCATCGTCCCCTTCAATCAGCTTACCATCTTGATCTTTTATAGCGATGGTCATATGGCTATTAAAACGAAGCGTAATTTCAGCCATTGATCCTTCAATGCTCGCGTCTTCTAATTCAATTTTTTCCACATCATTAAGTTTATTATGAAAAATAGTGCCCTTTTCCTTCATTTCGTTAATAGCTGTATCAAATTGCCCAAAAACGTCACGGCTTAAGAAATTCCGTAATGTTTTACTCTCG
>CALDNY010000239.1 GCA_937914685.1 uncultured Kordiimonadaceae bacterium | reverse complement strand
CACCGCTCAGCGGAGCCATTCGTTTCAAGGGGTGACGATAGCGGTACACACAAAGCTGAAATGCGTATATGGCAAGCGGCAGGGACCGATGATGGTTTTAATTCTGATGATTATAAATCAGGAAATTATGTGATAACAGGGGCGGGAATGGGCCGCACTTTAAATATCGCCGTTGAAAAATCAGCCTATATTTTAACAGATCGCGCCACTTGGATTAGTTTTCAAAATAAGGGTAATTTAACAATATTAAAAGCCAACGACCCCCTTTTAACGAATATTTATAGCATACTCAGCGTTAATGCAGAGTTATACCCGCATATAAATAAAGAGAAACAGAATCTAATATTAAATTGGTTCAAATCTGATAAGTCTAAGAACCTAATTAATAATTATCATTATGCAGGAAAGCAATTATTCAAATCCCTGTTATAGAGAGTTTCGTTCATATTATTGTAAATTAACGTAAAATTAAACTCAGCTCATTAGTATTTCCTAAGATTAAAAAGTAAAATATAGGGAAACATGGCGAGTTTGGATAAAATAGTACCGGAATTTAATCAAAATGAATCGAAAGGTTTGTTCGATTTACAGTGCATTCTCAATAGTATGCCCTACGGCGTTGCTTTATTTGATGAAAATTTACAATTGACCAATTGGAATAGCCATTTGGCAACTTTATTAGAAATTGATCCTCTAAAAATCATTAACAATATAACTATCGAATATCTTTTTAATGATCTAACCAATTGTAAAGTCAAAGAAAATTCAGATGCAATTAATAATATAACAGAAATGTTTAATGAAAATACTTCAGAAACATCAATCGTTTGGCGTTATAAATATTCTTTGAACAATAGCATGGAATTAGATATACATGCCGAATTCTTTATCAACAAAGGCCTCATCATCAGTCTTACAAAAGCAAAAGATCAAGAAGATCATCAGCTTATTGAATTTCAAGCCGCAAAAGAATTTTTAGAATCACAAACAAGCGACGCCATTTATATGGCGGAGGAACTAACAGTAGCCCAAGAAGAAGCGGCAAGAGCGACCCAACATATCCAAACCATTTTAAATGCCATGGAAGAAGGGCTCGTCACGATGAATGACAAAGGGGTCATTCTCTCTTCGAATAACGCCATGTCTGTCATATTCAGTTACACTCCTTCTGAGTTTGAAGGAATGGAATTACATGACCTTCTTGTATCTCAAAGCCTTCAAACATCTGAGGATACCCAAGCTTTATTGGATACTCAAGTGGATGGGTTTAATGTTTATAAATCAGATGAAAAAGGCCGTCGTAAAGACGGAAGCCAACTGCCATTAAAGATTGATATTCGCGAAGTTTATCTTGGAAAAGAGAAACATTATACTGTTTTATTCCGAAATATAACGGAACAGTTCGAAGCCGAAAAGGTAATTAGACAAATGGCTTGGCATGACAGTTTAACAGGCCTCGCAAATAGAAATTTACTCTCAGAACGGCTTAACGAAGCCTTAAAAATGGCTAGCAGACTTGATCGAAAAGTATCGGTTATGGTCCTTGATCTTGATAAATTTAAACCTGTAAATGACCTTTTTGGCCATGGCGCGGGGGATAAATTGCTTAAGATTGTCTCTGAACGACTGTCACAATGTGCTCGGGAAGTAGACACGGTGGCAAGACTAGGGGGTGATGAGTTTGCTATTATTTTTACAAATATTGAAGATGATAGAAATATTACTAAAATCGCCGATAGGATAATAGACAGTATTCAACAGCCCACCGATATTGATGGAAATATTATACAAATAGGCACAAGTATTGGCATTAGTTTTTTCCCAAATGACGCTGACACACCGTCCGAACTTATTCGAATGGCTGATGTTGCACTCTATCAAGCAAAAGAAGACGGCAGACGCGTTTACCGGCTTTATAATCAGCAAATGGACGCGGAAAGTAATACACAAAAACAAATTGAAATAGACCTTAATAAAGCTATGGAAAATAATGAGCTGTTGTTGCATTATCAACCGCAAATTAATTCGAAAACTAATAAACTTGTAGGTGCGGAAGCCCTTATTCGTTGGCTTCACCCTGAAAAAGGTATGATTCCCCCTAATGATTTTATTTCCATAGCTGAATTATGCGGTCTTATGATCCCCATAGGACAATGGGTATTAAATACGGCCTGTAAAGCGGCCAAACAATGGCAGGAAAAGGGTCTCCCTAAAATTAGTATGAGCGTAAATGTTTCTGCCCGTCAATTCCATGCCGATAATTTTGTTCAAACCATTCAAGATGCCCTAACAATTTCAAAATTGGACCCTTGTTGGTTAGAGTTAGAAATTACCGAAGGTATCGTTATTAAAGAAACTGATACGGTGGTTACTAAACTTGAACAATTAAAAACATTGGGCGTTAATCTTGCTATTGATGATTTTGGTACGGGTTATTCATCACTTGCTTATCTAAAACGTTTTCCTGTTGATACGTTAAAAATAGACCAGTCATTCATCCGGAACATTCATGAAGATCCCGATGATGCGGCAATCACAGAGGCGGTAATCAGTCTGGGTCACAGTCTGGGTCTGACCGTAGTTGCAGAGGGTGTTGAATCCAAAGAACATGTAAAAATTCTTAAGAACAAAGGCTGCGATATTTTCCAAGGATATTATTTCTGTAAACCAATTGCAGAAGACGAATTCAAAAAATTTATCAAGGAATATTCTAAATCATAAGCAAAAGATCTTTATGTTCCAAAAATCAATTGTCATCAGGAAATAGAGCTTGGTTGAGATTTTTTACATAAACCCATTGATATAATTTTTGCCACTCGCCTTGTTCATTATCAACAACGCTGCGTCTTTCATGGGTATTTAATAATGTACCATCTTTTTGAATTTCCCACGTCATTTTATATTGATATCCCGCAATATTTTGATCACTTCTCAAAACAAAAAGGCCTTTTTCAGGGCCTCCTTTTAATATTTGTACTCCCGCTTGATTATCAACCCAAAACTGAACCCATGAAGTTCCATTAAAAGCCGTTAAACTTTTCCCATTCATTCGAAACGGCACATAAGGCGATGAAAAATGATCATCAAGTGAAATCCACGACTGTTGAATAGCGCACCCTTTTAAGGTACGGGTAATTCGGTCATAGCCCGCCAATTTACCATCTGATTTATGGTAAACCTTCCAGTCCCCGACCGTAAAATCTAATTCTCTATAAAAAGGAATAGCACAAGGTACAACAAGTTGAGGTTTATCTTTGGACAGTACCTCCATAGAAGCCAAAGGCGAAATGATCGTAAGAAATAGCAATAAGAACAATGATTTTTTCATATTAATCTCTTCAATAGAATGAAAATAACAGCAAATATAACCTCAAATATATGTTATGTCTTATTTTAAATAATTATGGCTCAAAAAAAGGAAATAGCACAATCGTAAATCCTAGCCCCCCTTGGTTTAATCGGCCAGCTCCGCTCGCCATTTCGTCCCATATCGCCATTATCGGTGGCGGCATTGCCGGGGTCAGTATGGCTTTGCATTTAAAAAAACAAGGTTATAAAGTCACTCTCATTGAAAAAAAACAGCGCCTAATGTCCGGGGCATCTGGCAATCCTGGTGCTATATTAGAACCCTTTTTAGGCCTTGGTAAATCCATAGAAAAAGAATTTTACCGTACGGCTTATCTATACGCTCTTGAATTTTATAAAAAAATGGGCCGAGGAGTTTTTAAGAATTGTGGACTTGTTAAAACTGCGCAAGACAAACAGGAAATAACGCGATTTAAAAAAATATCGGATCAATATTGCGAGGATATTTTAACATTTAAAAATGACACTCTGTTTCTGCCTCAAAGCGGCATTGTAAAGCCTGATAAAATGATTGATTTAATCGATGAAAGTTTCCAAGTAATCTTAAATACCACTGTTGATGAAATTAAATATAATGCTCCCTTCTGGTCACTGTTTGATCAAGATAAAAAAACCATTTTGACATGTGATGCACTTATCGTTTGTAATTCATATAATATTTTAAAGTTCGAGCAAACGAACCCCCTATCCCTTGATCAAGTCTCTGGTCAAATCTCATATATTAAAAACCATCTTGATCTAAAAAATATTCTATCTGGATCGGGATACCTTACACCAGCCATAAAAACAGATGTGGGTATGGTCCATATTTGCGGCGCTACATTTGATAAAAACGATGTTATTGCCATTACAAAAGAAGCTCATTTAGAAAATTTGCAAAAATCGCCAATTGATATTGATAATAATATGATTGTCGGTGGACGCAGAAAAATAAGGGCCATGTCACCAGATCATCTGCCCATTGTCGGCCCTGCCCCAATATTTCATCGCTATATGAGTGATTATCAACAAATCCATCACGGTATCGGTCATAAAAAATTCCCAAACGCCGCCTATTATGAAAATTTATTTATTTGCACAGCTCTTGGGGCTAGAGGATTTGTAACAGCCCCCTTACTCGCCAAATATTTAAGTGCTGTCATCACTGGTAATGAGCCGGATTTAGACCAAAGAACATCAAACGCTCTTCATCCAGGCCGGTTTATCATCCGTAAATTATCAAAAAAATAGACATTTATGAATTGAATTATTAACATCAGTAAAAATAATCCCGCCGCTAACAATGATGAGAAAAAAGATGACAGAGAAAAAACTTTATCCCGTCGATAAAAATGTTTCAGATCACGCCTTGATTACCAATGATCAATATCTTGACCTTTATGATAAATCCATCAAAGATCCCCAAGAGTTTTGGCGCGAAATGGGTCAGAATATTAGCTGGATTAAGCCTTATAGCATCGTCAAGAACAGCTCTTTTCAAAAAGAAAATGTTCATATCAAATGGTATGAGGACGGCACTTTAAATGCTTGCGTCAATTGTGTTGATCGTCATCTTGAAAGTCGCGGTGAACAAACGGCAATTATTTTTGAAGGAGATGAGCCTGATGTGAGCAAAAACATCACTTATAATCAACTTTATGAGGAAGTTTGCCGCTTTGCCAATGTTCTAAAAGCCCATGGTGTTAAAAAGGGCGACCGGGTCACCCTCTATATGCCGATGATCCCCGAGGCGGTTTTTGCCATGCTCGCCTGCGCGCGCATTGGCGCGGTACATTCTATCGTTTTTGGAGGGTTTTCCCCTTCCGCTTTAGCAGGACGTCTTATTGATTGCGATAGCCATATCATCATTACAGCCGATCAAGGAAAGCGTGGCGGCAAAGCCATTGCCCTTAAAAATAACGTCGATCAAGCCCTTGAAAATCACGATACTATAGTTAAAACAGTGATTATGGTCAAAGTCACTGGAGGGGATGTTAATTTCGTAGAAGGGCGCGACGTTTGGTACCATGAAGCCGCGCAAAAAGTCACAAATATATGCGAACCTGAAGAAATGAACGCTGAAGACCCCTTGTTCATTTTATATACCTCTGGCTCCACTGGAAAACCAAAAGGTGTTCTGCATACGACAGGCGGTTATATGGTTTTTGCCAGCCTTACTCATAAATATGTTTTTGATTATCATGACGGTGATATTTATTGGTGTACGGCGGACGTGGGATGGGTCACGGGCCATAGTTATATCGTTTACGGCCCTCTTGCTAATGGCGCAACAACATTGGTATTTGAAGGGGTGCCAAATTATCCCGATGCTTCGCGCTTTTGGCAAGTCTGTGAAAAACATAAGGTCAATATCTTTTATACCGCCCCCACCGCTATTCGCGCTCTAATGGGAGCTGGCGATGATTTTGTTACCAAATGCGATCGTTCTTCATTAAGAATTTTAGGAAGCGTCGGCGAGCCGATAAACCCTGAAGCATGGAATTGGTATTATAATATCGTCGGGGAGAGCCGCTGTCCTATTGTCGACACATGGTGGCAAACTGAAACGGGCGGCATTTTAATCACTCCGCTGCCGGGGGCGACCGCTTTAAAACCGGGGAGTGCTACTAAACCATTTTTTGGAATTAAGCTTGAAATAGTTGACGAGGCGGGCAAGGTACTTTCAGGAGAAGCAACGGGTAATTTATGTATTTCAGACAGCTGGCCTGGCCAAATGCGAACCCTGTATGGTGATCATGAACGCTTTGTGAAAACTTACTTTTCCACCTATGACAATAAATATTTCACGGGCGACGGATGTCGGCGCGACGAAGATGGTTATTACTGGATCACAGGGCGGGTTGATGATGTGATTAATGTCTCTGGCCACCGTATGGGAACCGCCGAAGTGGAAAGCGCCCTTGTCGCCCACGAAGATGTGTCGGAAGCCGCCGTTGTCGGCTTTCCCCATGATATTAAAGGACAAGGTATTTATGCCTATGTGACTTTGATGGTTGGTCACGAGCCAAGCGATCATTTACGCAAAGAACTTGTCGCATGGGTCCGCAAAGAAATTGGCCCCATTGCCACGCCGGATCACATTCAATTCGCGCCGGGGTTACCCAAGACTAGGTCTGGCAAAATCATGCGCCGTATATTGCGAAAAATCGCTGAAAATGATTATTCAAACCTCGGTGATACATCAACTCTCGCCGACCCAAGTGTGGTTGATCATTTGATTGAAAATAGAATGAAATAAAAGCGTTAATTATGTTTTTGTGCTTTTAGTTTTTTATTACGTTTATTGGCGGCCCTTTTAAAATAAGGATAGATAAACATATAAAGTCCGCTCATCCATAAAGTGAATAAGAAAATAGCAGACGGAATTAAGACATAATATTTCATCCAGTCACCAAAATAAGTGCCGTCATGTAGCTTTTCAAAAAAATCAGAACGCCGAGCTTTGGAAGATAAAATCTCCCCTGTTGTTGTATCAACCTGAACTTCCCATTGGTCATGTGTGATAAATTTCAACATTCCTTTGTCCACTTTATAATCAATACGGTCAAAATCAGTCCATTTTAAACCAGCCGTTTGCTCAACACTATTTACCGCCCTCAACATATCCGAGTGGGAAATTTGCGGTATTTGTGCACTTACGCCGCGTACGCTTGACGGTTGGATCCACTGCACATCTTTTTTAAGTAAAAGAAACATACCCGATACGATAACCAGTAATAAAGGCAGCGCCACAAAAATTGATAACCAGTTATGAACGGTTCTATTTAGCTTGGTAAACTTCATATTAAACTCTTTTTAAAATTTATTCTCTCAATCTAAATTTAACAAACAAGAATGATTTGAAAATATTCTCAATCAATATAGTCTATACCCATAACATTATAAACTAGCAAAGCTAAACCATGGATACAGAAATAATCATCAATCAACAACAAATTGATACCTTTCAAAAAGATGGTGTTGTTTTAATCAAAGGTTTATTTAAAAATTGGATTGATCAAATACGCATTGGTATTGAACACAATATGCAAGAGCCGGGGCCGTATGCTGCCGAAAATTTAAAAGAGGGAGAAGAAGGGCGGTTTTTTGATGATTATTGTAATTGGCAGCGCATTGATCAATTTGAACAGGTAATCCGCAAATCCCAAGCGGGGAAAGTCGCCGCTCAGCTTATGAAATCACGAGAAGTTCAAATTTTCCACGACCATATATTAGTCAAAGAGGCTGGAACGTCTAAGCCTACCCCTTGGCATCAAGACGCGCCTTATTATTTTGTGAATGGTGAGCAAACTATTAGTTTCTGGTCGCCAATGGATCCCGTTAAAGAAGCCACATTGCGCTGTATCGGTAGCTCTCACAGATGGCAAAAACCGGTGCTTCCAACGCGCTGGTTATCCGAAGAAAATTTCTACCCCAATAATGATGATTATATGCAAGTGCCTGATCCTGATGCAGAGCCAGAAAAATATGATATTTTAGAATGGCAAATGGAACCGGGAGATGCGGTTGGCTTTAATTTTAAAATATTACACGGCGCGCGCGGTAATCATTCAACAAACAGACGGCGGGCATTTTCACTGCGCTTTGTTGGAGATGATGCGCGTTATATAAGCCGCCCTGGCCCCACATCGCCTCCCTTCCCCGGGCATAATATGAAAGACGGTGAACGCCTGAGAGACGACTGGTTCCCAAAAATATATCCAGTTTCCTAGATAAAGATCACTGACTTGTACCATAAAGAATGAAATGTTAAGCATAATGATAGCGACTAAAAAGAGAGTGATAATACATGAACGTTGAAGAGGCTCATAGCACAGGATTAGGGCCTAACATTATATCACGAATACTTATGGCGACCACGGTTCTATTAAGTGCTTTTCTTCTATTTCAAATCCAACCTTTAATTGCCAAATATATTCTGCCCTGGTTTGGTGGCGCCGCCACTGTCTGGACAATTTGCATGTTGTTTTTCCAATTTGCCCTGCTGTTAGGCTATAGTTATTCCCATTTTATGGTTTCCCATTTACGGCCTCGCTGGCAGGTTATAATACATTCTCTACTCTTATTTTTGACCCTATTTTTACTCCCTATATCACCAGATAAAACTTTCATAATGGGTATGAGTAACACGCCAATCATTGGCATACTCGGTCTTTTAACCTTAACGATCGGCGTACCCTATTTTGCTTTAAGTACCACAACCAGTTTGATCCAAGCATGGTACGCTAGAATCAATGTTGGTCGGTCCCCCTATCCATTATACGCATTATCAAACATCGGCTCTTTCATTGCCTTATTGACCTATCCTATCTTTATTGAAACCAATTTTGAAATAGGGGATCAAGCCTCTTTTTGGTCAATGGGTTATGGAGTATTTATCATTTCTTTAATATTGATTTGTCTTATAGTTGGCAAATCTTTATGGAACTTCAAAGCCCCAAAGCATGAAGTCATCGTCGATCAAAGTCCTGCAGATGATAATATTTTTACGTGGTTTATGTTAGCCACAGCGGCCTCTATTTGCTTACTTGCCACTTCAGATCATCTAAGCCGTGATGTGGCTTCTGTGCCTTTTTTATGGGTAATTCCACTAAGTATTTATCTTTTGAGTTTTGTTTTGTGTTTTGAAAGTGATCGTTGGTACAAACGTGGATTATTCGCCCCTTTATTGTTTATTTTTATCAGCGTTATCGTCGCTGAGAATGTCAAACTTATCTCCTTTACATATTTACAACAAATCATTCTCTATTGCGGGTTTCTTTTTGTGACCTGTATGGTTTGCCACGGGGAATTAGCGAAACAAAAACCACCGGTAAATCGCCTTACTAAATTTTATTTAATTTTGGCTATCGGCGGTGCTGCGGGAGGGGTATATGTTGGGTTAATTGCCCCTAAGTTTTTCGTACTTCCCCTTGAATTATTTATGGGAATTATCATCACTATCGTTGTTTTTTCAATGGTTCTTTTTAAAGATAAAAATTCTCAATTTTATCAAGGAAGAACGCCTTGGTTTTGGCGCAGTTATGCGATTTTTGCGGCTTTATTTGTCGCCTTCATCTATTTTTATAGTGTAGTTAAATATAGTCAGGTTATTGAATTTAAAAGAAACTTCTACGGCCCTCTTCGTGTCATGACCAAAGATATAACGGACGGTCCACGAGTTAAATTAATGGCCCTTGGAACAACAGAACATGGCATAGAAATACTGGATAATGCTCAAGCTTCCAAAATTCCAACGGCCTATTATGGTGTAGAAAGCGGGCTTGGGCAGGCGTTATTATCATTAAAGAAGCCCGCTAATGTTGGCATGATCGGTTTGGGCATTGGTACGATCGGCGCCTACGGCAGCGCAGGGGATCATTATAAGATTTATGAAATCAACCCCCAAGTAACTGAAATGGCTTATAAGCATTTTAACTATTTAAATGACACCGCGGCGCATATAGAGATCATTCATGGCGATGGACGACTTTCATTAGAAGCAGAACAGGATAACCAATTTGATTTGTTGGCCATTGATGCTTTTAGCGGCGATTCAATCCCCGTTCATTTACTGACCTATCAAGCGTTAGAATTATATATGAAGCAGCTTAAAAAAGAGGGCATATTGGCAATCCACACATCCAATAGATATCTTGAATTACGACCTGTTGTTTTGGGAACGGCTAAAGCCCACGATTATAAAGTTATCGAAATTAAAAATGCCGCCGATGCAAAAATAGCCGTTAATAAATCCCAGTGGTTTCTGATCACCCAAGACGGTGCAACTTTTGAAAAACTACAGAATTTTAAGCATATTGTGAAACGCCCCAAAGATCTAAAAGAAATCATCTGGACAGATAACTTCAGTAATATTTTCTCGATCTTGAAAAATAATTAAGTGAAGGGGCCGCGTCTTCATAAAATGAAAATAAATCAAAAAAATAGCCTTCTATTCTTTATCGGTCTTATGATAATTGTGCTGTTCGTGGCCAATTTTAACACCGCCGCTCGCGCAGATTTTGCCCCTCACAAGCATAGCAAGGACACTGATTGTCAAAGCTGTCATCAGAGCCAATGGCAAAGTTGGAATGGATCAGATCATAAAAAATCCATGATGGTGGCAACCAAAAATTCAGTGCTTGGCAATTTTGATGATCAAATCACCCTTCACGGCATAACCACAAGATTTTATAAAAAAGATAACGAATTTTGGGTCAATAGTGACAATAAAGACGGCATAAACGAAGATTTTAAAATTGAATATACTTTTGGCTTTAAGCCGCTTCAACAATATTTAATTAAAACAACCAACGGAAAATATCAGGTTCTACCCCTTGCATGGGATAGCCGTGATCAAGAACACGGTGGGCAACGCTGGTTTCATATTTATGGTGATGATCATGTGCCTTTTAATGATCGGCTACACTGGAGCCAACCTCTGCAAAATTGGAATGGCATGTGTGCCGATTGCCATTCGACGGGATTTAAGCGAAAATTTGAACCAAAAACCAATCAATTTAAGAGCATATGGGAGACGGATAATGTTTCCTGTGCCTCTTGTCATAACGCGGATACTTTAAAAACTTCTGTCCATAATGATTTCGCATGGATCATGGAGGACGGCAAGAACACGGCGACTTGGAGCGGTGAAAACCGCGATCAATCTGAAATAGAGGTGTGCGCAGCTTGCCATTCGCGGCGCAGTCCTCTAAGCGATGGTTTTAAAGCGAATGATAAATTCCTCGATGCTTTTTCACCGTCGCCTATATTAATGCCAGACTATTTTGCCGATGGTCAAATTCGCGAGGAAGATTATGTTTGGGGGTCCTTCTTACAAAGCAAAATGTATTCAAAAGGTGTGATTTGCACGGATTGCCATGATCCCCATAGTTTAAAATTAAAAGCATCTGGCAATGAATTATGCGGCCAATGCCACCTGCCCCAACATTTTGATAACCCAGAACATCATCATCACCCCGTTGGCTCAACAGGGGGACTATGTATTAATTGTCATATGACGGAACGAACCTACATGGGAGTTGACGATCGGGCTGATCATAGTTTCCGTATCCCCAGACCTGATTTAAACCATAAAACCAACAGCCCCGATGCCTGTACATCATGTCATAAAGATCAGCAGCCCTTATGGGCGGCGGCACATTTGAAAAACTGGTTTGGCGAAAAACAAAATCAAAAAATCCATTATGGAGAAATATTGAATGACGTTTTTAAAGGCGAACCCAATGCTCCGCAAAATTTAAAAGCTTTGCTCCTAGACAGCCAAATTCCCGCCATCATTCGCGGCAGTGCATTTGTTCTACTCGCTAATTATCCAAATTTAGACACATTGGACCATATTAAAAAAGGTCTTGCCTCAGTGCATCCCCTGATCCGCCTTGGGGCCGTTCGCGCGACCAGCTTTGTGGCGCCGCTTGAGAGAGGGATATTATTGGAAAAATTACTCAACGACGATTATAGAGCAATCCGCGTCGAAGCCGTTCGCTTGCTCGCTGATGTTCCCATAAATCAAATGAGCGACACTTACAAACGAGCCTACCAAGATGCTGAGAAAGAATTTATCACCGCGCAAAATCAAACGGGCTGGCGCGGTGAAGGGGCTTTTAATTTGGGATTATTCTATAGCGGCCAAGCCAAAATGGATTTAGCACAACAACAATATTTATCGGCCATCACCATCGATCCTTATTTTCCAGCAAGCTATATTAATCTCGCCGATATTTTTAGGGAGCAAAATAATGAAATGCAAAGCCATGATATGATTGATCGTGGCCTGTCTGTTTTGCCTGAAAATGCCGATCTTAACTTTGCAAAAGCGCTTTCATTGGTTCGAGACAAAAACACCAATCAAGCCCTAAGCTACCTCTCTAAAGCCGTGACATTAGCACCAAGCAATGCTTATTACGCCTATGTTTATGCGGTCGCTCTGAATGATTTAGGCCAAAGGGATAAGGCAGAGCAGGTCTTAAAATCTGCCCTTGAACTTAGTGTCAATGATGCGAACCTTAATATGATGCTGCTTAATCATTACAGCAGCAAGGGCCATTGGGCCGAAGCTCTGAAATATGCACAAAAACTCAATGCGCTCTTTCCAGATAATCAAATGATCAAGGATGCTTTATCAAATTTAAAAAACAAACTGGACCAATAAATCATTTATTCTTCCGCCATAATAACACCATTCTCAATCACATAATCATCCCACGCCTTAAGCATTTCTTGGAATATTTCTGGGTTTTCTATTTTAATATCAGTGACTTCACCAGGATCGTCTTTTAAATTATATAATTGCCAATCCCCACTGCCATGTGGCTTTGGCATCTTTAACATTTTCCAATCATTCTTGCGTACGCTGGCGCGTTTTCGAAGTTCCCAAGCCATGGTATATTGATCACCATGCACTGTATCTGAGGTTCCATTCAAAAAGGCCGCAGCGGATTTTCCCGTATAAGGAATAACTTTTCTTCCTTTATAATTCGTGCCGGGGTGTTTTGTTTTTGCAAGATCAAGAAAGGTCGGTGCCAGATCAAGGATCGTCATAAATTGGTTATTAATTTGCCCCTTATATTTTTCAAGTTTACCAGGGAAATTAATAATGCCCGGGACTTTAAGGCCGCCCTCAGTAGAAAAGCCTTTAAAGAGCCGCGATGGGGCAGCACTGGCCTCCGCCCAATGGGGGCCATAATAAACATAAGATCCAATTTTGCCCAAATTGTCATAGGAATTGTCAAAATTGGCATCTATCCATTGCTGGGGAAATGCTTTATTTTTACCATTGTCAGCACCGGCCGCGCCATTATCTGACATAAAAATAATGAGGGTATTGTCTCTTTGTCCTGATTTTTCCAAATAATCAAGCAGGCGGCCAATATGGTAATCCATATTATCAACCATGGCCGCATAAATTTCCATTTCGCGACTTTTGTTTTTTTTATCTTGCTCAGATAATCCATTCCAGTCGGCTGTTTCAGGAGTATAAGACGGTATTATTTTTACATCTGGCTTGACTAAGCCTAATTCTTGCATGGCTAATAGGCGTTTTTCCTTTAAGGCATTATAGCCATCATCATATTTTCCCCGGTATTTATCAATATAGTCTTGTGGTGCTTGAAGCGGCCAATGGGGAGCTGTGTAGGCAAGATAACCGAAAAAGGGTTGATCGTCATTTTGATTAGTTTTGATATAATCAATCATTTTATCCGTATAAAATTCACTGGAGAAAAAATGATCCGGCAAATCAGCCCGTTTTCCATTTTCCCTAAACCATGCTTTATCGAAAGCAGAAAACATGGTCGTATCATCAAAATGACCCGCGCCCCCTTGCAACAATGCAAAGGATTGATCAAAACCACGCGCTTTTGGCGATAATTGTTCCGTGTTACCTAAATGCCATTTACCCGTCATGTAGGTGTGATAGCCCGCGTCCTGCAATAATGCGGCTACAGAGACCACATTATAGTTCATATAACCTTCATAGCCCGGCTTGCCTAATTGCTTTGCTGTTTGGTTATTAGCCATAGTTCCCATGCCCGCCCGATGATTATCAACACCACTGAGTATCATTGATCTGGTGGGAGAACAGGTTGCCGCCGCATATAAATTGCTCATACGCACGCCGCCTGCCGCCAATTGGTCTATGTTTGGTGTTGAAATTTCACCGCCAAATGCGCCAATATCCGAATAGCCCATATCATCGGCTAAAATAAGTAAAATATTTGGGCGTTTTGATGGTTGTGTCTCAATCTTAGGTGATGGGTCATTTTGACAGCCGACTAGGGCAAATGATACCATTATTAAAGTGAATATTTTTTTCAACTCTTAGCCCTCACAGAAAATTATTTTAATCAGGTTTCGTGCGCATATTGAGCTAAAACAGGATCTTTGATTTTATGTTGCCATACATTAAGCATGGCTTCTAGTTTTTTACGTATTTCTTGATGCTCGGTGGCCTCGATCAGGTTATTTTCTTCGCCCGGATCATCGTCCACATTATAAAGTTGATCTATTAAATTGGCGGGCGCTCCTTGATTAAATCTTTTGATCAATTTCCAGTTTTCAAAGCGTACCATGCGCAAATGAGCAATACCAAAATTTTCCATATTATATTGAGCAAAAACCGGTTGGGAAATTTGCGGCTTTCCACCTTTTAATAGCATTGTGATATCTTTTCCCTCTGGTGATATTCCCGCCGGCACATCAATGCCTAACATGCTTAAAATAGTTGGAAAAACATCAATATTAGAAACTGGAACATCAACAGATTTATTTTGACCCGTTTGGCCGGGCCAACGAACAATGAAAGGGATTTTTATGGCTTCATCATATAAGTTTGCAATTCCTTCATCACCAACCACTTTATCGCCCGCAATCACACCGACCGCACCGCGACCAAAATAACCATGATGACCAATGAGCATGCCATGATCCCCCACATAAAGCACAATGGTATTTTCCGATAATCCAAGACGATCAAGTTCGTCAAGCACTTCCCCGACACTACGGTCTAAGGCATGGATAGCCGCGTAATTATCGCGGGTTATTTTCTTAAGCCATTGCTGATCAACACCGGGGACATCTGGCACCACAGGATCGATATGAGCAACGGCGTCTAAATCCTCTTTCGGTACAGCATTCCACGGTCTTTGAGGTTCGCGAAATGTCATGGTTAGTGCAAATTTATTGTTTTTGTTTTGCTGAAGAAAATCCTTAGCATATTTGACAAAAATATTAGAGGTATGACCCACAATTTTGCCGATCTTGCCATTAACGTCAAGCACAGGATCAAAAGATTTCGCGTCTTGCTCATAACCAACAAAATAATCAAAACCCCTATTTTTTGGATGAAAGCGCGGCGCCTCACCTAAATGCCATTTGCCGATTAATCCTGTGGTATAGCCATTATTTTTAAGGATTTCTGGCCATAACACCGCTTGGGTATCTAAGCCGCGCTGTTGATAATAGGGAGTTCGCATCAGAAAATCATTTATGCCCACTTGACTTGAATATTTACCGCTGAAAAATGCAGCACGACTAGGCGAGCAAACGGGAGCTGCGGCATAAGCATGATTAAAGCGCACACCTTGTTCGGCCAGACGGTCAAAGTTTGGCGTCACCGCCTGAGCATCACCATAAGCACCCATGGCTCTACGGGAATGGTCATCAGGGACAATTGCGACAATGTTCCATTGTTTGTTTTGTTGGGCGTAGGTTATTTCAAATGAAAAATTTGATATTATAATAACCGTTACCATAAAAAATATAGATTTCAACAAAATGATCTCCCCACCTTTTGTCATTATTCACTCATAAAAGTTTACTGAATTCTCTTATATCTTTAAGTTCTAACAACTGCTGAGCCGTTTGTAAAATATGTTGTAGGTGCGTTTCAGGCAAATGGCTTTTTGTCAGTTCGATAAATTTTTGCGAAAGATCATCCCACGTCATGGGGCGTTGCAGTGAACCAATAGGATAATGAATTTCTTTTTGCTGTATCTCACCGCGATTATGGATTTCAACATGGGCTGGAAAGCCCCCCGTTTTTTTATGAAATTCTGTAAGGTCGGCATCGGCTATAATCTCTATCTTCTCCATGAATTTTAGCACTTCCTGATCAAAGATTGACGGCTCTTCAAAATCTTCGGCTGAAGAATGAGTGCCGCGAATAACGGCTGAGGCGACAGCGTAAGGCAAACTGAAACGGGCCGCCATATGGTTGGAAATATTTCGACCCGCCAACGTAACGGCGCTATCCGCCTTAACGCGAACAATAACCTTAGAGATATGGGCTCGCGTAATTTCATTTTGGACCATAAGATCAATCGCCGCTTCCATCGCGCTGTGAACGCCGTAACAGGCAGCAAATTTCTTAAGGGCAAAGGCCCCAATATTAGGTGTGCCGCCTTGGGGGATTTCAAGCGCTTTGGCATCACCACCAGCAAAACTTGCGACAATTCCAAGCTCACCCGTTATGACACGGTCGCTCGACGTCATGCCGCAATGAGCGAGATCAGCAGCATTAACCCCCAACTGCGCCCCAAGACCGCAAGCCCAGTCTTTATCCATACCAAAAGAACCATTTGACGGGGCCAATGACGGCATTAAACCCGTCGGCGCACAGGCCCCAGCTAGCCCCATAGCATATAACGTTTCTTGCTGATTTAGACCAAGAAGTGTTCCCCGTCAAAGCCTATGAGACCATTTAAAGTATTTGCATAAGAGAGGTT
>CALDNY010000238.1 GCA_937914685.1 uncultured Kordiimonadaceae bacterium | reverse complement strand
AAATATATTGATAGCGGCAATAAATATTATTTGACATACTCAAAATCATTAGAACAAAATAAAAATATTATCCTTTTTCAAAAATGGCTTGTCGATCAATGTAAGGACTTGACCGTACCACCATTACCAAGCGAAGAAAAATCATGAGTAGATATTCAGCATTTTCGTTATTTAAAAACGCCTTGAGCGGACATAAAAATTGGAAGCGGGCATGGCGCGCGCCTGAACCACAAAAAAAATATGACGTCATCATTATTGGCGGCGGTGGTCACGGCCTCGCCACGGCTTATTATCTTGCCAAAGAGCACGGCATCACAAATGTAGCGGTTTTGGAAAAAGGCGGTTTGGGTAGCGGTAATATTGGACGTAACACGACCATTATTCGTTCTAATTATATGCTCGGCGCAAATACTAGGTTTTACGAACATTCCATGAAATTATGGGAAGGATTATCCAATGATCTAAACTATAATATGATGTTTTCACAGCGCGGACTTATTAATTTAGCCCATACACCAGGCCAAATGGACGCTTTTTCGCGCCGAGGCAATGCTATGCTTATGGAAGGCGTGGACGCCGAACTTATCGACAACCAAGAAGTATGTCGCAGAGTTCCCGGATTATACTGCGGACAAAATACCCGCTTTCCAATCCTTGGTGGTTTATGTCAACCACGAGCAGGAACAGCGCGCCATGATGCGGTAGCGTGGGGATATGCACGCGGCGCTGATCAATACGGCGTCGATATTATTGAACATTGCGAGGTCATTGGCTTCATTAAAGACGGCGATACTGTTACAGGCGTTAAAACCAATCGCGGCGAAATATTCGCACCCAAAATTGGCGTCTCTGTGGCTGGCAACACCTCGACTGTCATGAAGTTGGCGGGTATTGATAAATTGCCAATCGAATCCCATGTTTTACAAGCGTTCGTGTCTGAACCGCTTAAGCCATTTCTCAATACGGTCGTCACTTATGGGGCTGGACATCTTTATATTTCCCAATCCGATAAAGGCGGGCTTGTATTTGGTGGTGATTTGGACGGTTATAATTCCTACGCACAGCGCGGAAACCTTCCCATATTTGAACATGTGGCGGCGGCGGCGGTGACCATGTTCCCCGTCCTATCCCGCCTTCGTCTGCTCAGAAATTGGGGCGGCATCATGGATATGTCTATGGACGGCAGCCCGATCATTTGTAAAGGGCCATTACCGGGCCTCTACCTGAATGCTGGCTGGTGTTACGGTGGCTTTAAAGCGACACCTGCCGCGGGTTGGTGCTTTGCCTATACCATTGCTAAAGACCAACCCCATCCCTTGAATGCTGATTTTACTTTGGACCGTTTTTATACGGGCCACGAGCTTGATGAAGGAGGATCTGGGCCCTATCCCGGACATCAGTGAATGAATAAGAAGAGAACATTATGATTATAAATTGTCCGATATGTGGCCCAAGAGAAGCCGCTGAATATTCCTATATAGGTGACGCTACTCGGGTTCGTCCTGAGGCTGATAATATTGATCTTAATAGTTGGTCAGATTATGTTCACCAACGCCAGAACCCGCGCGGAAATCACCACGAGCATTGGCAACATAGCGGTGCTTGTCGGAGCATATTATGTGTGACAAGAGACACCCTAAGTCACGCTATTTCTGGTGTAAAATTAGTTGGTCCATATTCAGAGGACACAAAATAATGAGCGGATTTAGACTTCATAATAAAGGCATTCTAATCAATAAGGACGCCCCCATTCAATTTAGCTTTGATGGTAAAAAAATGAACGGCTTTAAAGGGGATACATTAGCATCTGCCCTGCTCGCTAATGGTCAAACACTGGTCGGTCGTTCTTTTAAATATCACCGTCCGCGCGGCATTTATAGCGCCGGACCAGAGGAACCAAATGCGCTTGTATCATTGCGCCAACAAGGGCGTCATGAACCAAACACAGTAGCCACAGGCATTGAGCTTTATGACGGGTTAATCGCTAATAGTCAAAATGCGTGGCCGTCGCTTAATTTTGACGTCATGGCGGCAATTCAGATTTTCTCCCCCTTTTTAATAGCAGGGTTTTATTACAAAACATTTATGGGCACAGGCCAAAGATTTTGGCATTTTTGCGAACATTTTATCCGCCGCGCCGCCGGCATGGGTAAAGCGGGATTAGAGGCTGACCCGGACCGTTATGAAAAGGCCAATATATTTTCTGATATAGTGATCATTGGCGGCGGCTGTGCGGGTTTAATTGCCGCGCGCACAGCGGTGCAATCTGGTGCTAAAATTTTATTGGTTGATGAAAACCCAGAACTAGGCGGCGCTTCATTAGAGGAAGAAGCCACCATTGAAGGGATAAATACAGCCGATTGGATTGCAGAAACCATCAATCACTTGGCTAAAAATAATAATGTAACCCTGATGAGACGTACCAGCGTTTATGGTTATTTTGATGATAATATTTTAGGGGCAGTAGAACGGGTCTCTGATCATAAAATTGAACCTGAGAATAATCAGCCCCGCCAACGTCATCTTAAAATCTTTGCAAAGCGCGTGATCATTGCCACAGGAACAATCGAAAGGCCGCTTGTTTTTGCAGGAAATGATTTACCCGGCATCATGCTTGCTAATGCGGCCCTTCGTTATGCCCATCGTTACGGCGTCGCGGTTGGCAAGAATGTTGCCATTTTTACCAATAATGATGATGGCTATCAAACTGCCATTCAGTTAAAAAAACTAGGCGTTAATGTGACCACCATCATCGATGCGCGTACCCATACCAATTTTACCTTAGATGGTATTAAATCGATCACAGGCCATGTGGTCACATCCGCCAAAGGCAGTAAATATATCAAACAAATTGATATTGCTCCTTATGATCATAGTGATCATTCTATTGGTGATATTCAAAGCCTAGAGGTTGATAGCTTGCTTATTTCTGGCGGCTATACGCCGATGATAAATTTAACCAGTCAAACCGGAACGCCAGCCATTTTTAATGAAGAAATACAGTCCTTTATACCGGGGCCTCCTAACCGAGCGTGGCAGGCTTGCGGTGCGCTAATTGGTGCATTTGAATTAGAGGAATGTTTGAACACGGCGATTGAGGCGGCGCAAAATTCCCAAAAACTATTAGGTTTAAAAGTGAGCCCTGTAAAACCTGTGACAGTCAGTGGAGCCAATTTAAAAGCTATTCCTTTCGCCCTCACTGAAATTCCTTGTCTTCAAACGTCTGCTAAAAAATTCATTGATTTTCAACATGATGTAACGGTTAATGATTTACAGATTGCCCACCGAGAAGGTTTTCGCTCTGTCGAGCATTTAAAACGCTATACCACCCTTGGCATGGCCGCAGATCAAGGTAAAACATCAAATATGAATGCCCTTGCCATTATGGCACAATTGCGCGGCATATCTATTCCAGAGGCAGGAACCACACGGTTTCGCGCCCCTTATAAGCCTGTTGCATTAGGCACTTTGGCTGGACGCTATATTGGCAATCATTTTAGCCCCTTGCGGCGCACACCAATGCATGATTGGCATATAGAACACGGCGCGGAAATGATTGAAGCAGGACTTTGGCACCGACCTCGTGTTTATAAAAAATCGGGCGAAACCGTGACCGATGCCTATATTCGTGAAGCTGCCGCCGTTCGCAAGACTGTTGGCATCGTTGATGTTACTAGTCTTGGCAAAATTGATGTTCAAGGCCCCGACGCCGCAGAATTTCTTAATCGGATTTATGCCAATGCATTTTTAAAAGTTGATGTTGGTAAAGCGCGCTACGGTGTGATGCTGCGTGAGGACGGTTATATGTTTGATGATGGCACCTCATGGCGGTTATCACCAACACAATTTTTAATGACCACGACCACGGCCAATGCTGCCACGGTGCTATCCCACATGGAACAACTGCTCAATATTGACTGGCCCTCTTTAAAAGTCCATGTCAGTTCCATATCCGACCAATGGGCGGCAATGGCCGTTGCTGGCCCTGACAGTCGTAACGTTTTGCAAAAGATTATTACGGATATTGTTTTATCAGAAGAAGGCTGTCCGTTTATGGCTGTTCGACACGGACATATTGGCCAAATTCCCATAATATTAGCAAGGCTTTCCTTCTCGGGCGAAAGAGCCTACGAAGTTTACACAGGTTCCCATCACGGAACCGCCGTTTGGTCGGCTATCATCGAGGCTGGTCAACAATTTGATATTAGCCCATACGGCACCGAAGCCTTAGGAACATTACGCATAGAAAAAGGCCATATCAGTGGTCCAGAGTTAGACGGGCGCACGACGATGGGCGATGTTGGCTTTGGCCGCATGGCCTCAACCAAAAAATCATATATTGGATCCGTGTTAAAACAACGCCCGGGGCTCAATGACCCTGATCGTTTAAGTATGGTTGGTTTGATTTCAACAGATCATAAAGCCATAATGGCAGGATCATATATGCTTGACGGCGATCAAAATATTGGCCATGTCACATCCACAACCTATAGCCCCGTCCTTAAAAAATACATTGCCTTAGCGCTGATAAAACAAGGAGACGATAGACTTGGTGAAGATTTATGTGCAGTTTTTCCGTTAGAAGATGAGAAAAATAATGTGCAGGTAGTTGATCCTCACTTTTACGACAAAGAAGGAGCACAGCTTTATGTCTGATTTAATTTATCCAGCCCAGATATTAATGCATGATCATAGAACCTCGTCTGATTCTGATAATGCTCAAAATATATCCATCAGTGAAGCTCGTTTTAAATCGGCGATTATAATCAAAGCATGGCCCGATAGCATGGTCAAAGCGGCCGAGATTCTTTGTTCTTATTTAGGGTATGACAATCCACCAAAAATTGGCAGTTTTAGCCAAATTGAAGACGGGTATTGTGTCTGTCTCACGGCCGGGCATTATATTATTTTTTCAAATAATGAAGAACTCTATAAAGAAACATCAGCGCTTTATGACATTAATATTGCCGCGATCACAGATGTCTCTCATTCAAGGGATGGCTTGAGACTTGAAGGTCGTTACAGCACGGCCCTTCTTAATAAAGGATTG
>CALDNY010000237.1 GCA_937914685.1 uncultured Kordiimonadaceae bacterium | reverse complement strand
AAGAAGTAAGGCTTTTTTCATGGGTGATAGATAATCCAGATAAGTTTTACCATTTAAATAATCAATCTCATGTTGGATCACGGTCGCAAGATAACCATCGGCCGTCATAGTCTGTGTTTCGCCATTTTGATCTTGATAATCAATTTTAATGGAATTGGGCCGGGTAATGGGCGCCGAAATTCCCGGAAAACAAATGGACCCTTCTTCGTGGGTTTGGGTTTCATCACTTGACCATGTGATCTCTGGGTTAATCATAGAAAATGGTGTTTTTTCGTCATTTTCCTGAACATCAACAACGATAACTCTTTTTAAAACACCAACCATGGTGGCGGCGATGCCAACGGCGCCCTCTTTATAAAGAATTTCGCGCATGCCATCACATAATGTTATTATTTCATCATCAATATTCTCAACTTTTTCGGCAATTTCTTTAAATATCGGTGCAGGTCCAAAGACCAATTTTAAGGCTGTCATTCTAAGGCGTCTCTCTTTTATTTGCATCAGCATATCTTTATACGATATTATTAATAACTACTAGATTAGAATCACATGGAGATTAATTTTATGAAAAAAACTTTATGCCTTTTTATTCTACTTCTTTGCCCAAGTGGATTTAGCCATGGTCAACAAGTGACTGATATTTGCAACAGTGCCGATCATCAAACAATAGATTTCTGGCTCGGCAGCTGGGATTTAACATGGCAAGATGCCACTGGAACACATACTGGTACAAACACCATAAGTAAAACTTACAATGGCTGTGTGATAGAGGAAAATTTCAAGAGCGAAGCCCTGAAAGGCATGAGCATATCAAGTTATGATAATAACTCAAAGGGTTGGCGGCAAATTTGGGTGGATAATCAAAATAGTTTTCTTGATCTTTTTGGTCAAAAAAATAAAGACAATTATATTTTTCAAACTTTACCCAATCCCGATAAACCAAACGCCGCACAGCGTATGGTTTTTTCAGACATTAAAAAAAATAGCTTGATCTGGACTTGGCAGGGATCAAAAGACGGTGGCGATCACTGGAACGACCTATGGAAGATAAGCTACACCCGAGCAGAATAAATAGAGAAACATGCTCTCAACACCAATTCCACACTTAATGTCCGTTTTCGGCCAATGTTTCAATCAATGGGCCAAGATGTTTTTCAAATGGGCGCCATTTTTCTATGGATGATTTATAAATTGGTTGGCGCACTTGCGCGGCGCTTGCAGTGTTTACGCGACTTTTGTTTTTATAAAAATCTAGGCAATCCTCTTGCCAATCAAGTCCAACAAAATCAATGAGTTTTCTTGCTTCTTGCTCTAAATCAGCAACCACGTCCTCATAATTAACATCAAGCAACCTATTCTTCGGTAATACATGATGCCAATGATCCATAAGGTTTTGATATCGATTATAATAGCGACCAATTTCTCCTAGGTCATAGGCATATTGCAAAGTATGAATAAACAAACGGGTATAAGAGGAAAAACAGCTGTCCAATGGATTTCGATTTGTATTGATAATATGAGCCCCGGGCAGAATTTTTGCAATTAACCCAGCATAATGATAATTGTCCGGCATTTTATCAACAATGCGCTTGGCGTCGGGGTTAAGTTTTTTGATATTTTCCAGATATTGATGACCGATCATTTTTAACTCTTTATCAGAAAGTTTGTCTATGTCTTTGGGGAAATTTTTGATTTTGGATTTTATAATATTTTGCAAGCTATGAAGCTCGCCCCCTGGGTGAATATCGCTATGACTTCCTAATATTTGTTCAATAAGAGAAGAACCAGAACGAGGCATTCCCACAACGAAAATTGCGGTAAGATCGTCATGCTTGGATTTTTTAGATTTGTTAAAATAAGATTTCGTAAAAAATGTTTTGATTTCTTCAATGAAATTTACAACTGCTTGTTCATTATATTGAAAACTCGCCCTTTTCTTATTATTTCCTAAGATGTAATAATCGAACGATTTATCGTATTTTTCAATATCTGAATAGGCTTTACCTAGGATAAAATATAATTGAATTTGATTTTCTAAAGATAATTTTGACGTATCGCTTGCGATCATTTCTAACTGTTTGAAATGATCATCACTTTGTTTATAACGCCTTAACGCTGATAAATTATGATGGGCCTCAATATAGGTTGGTTGGGCTTTGATAGCGGCTTCAAAATGAAATTTTGCGCCCTTAACATCACCTTCTGCCACTAAAATTGATCCAAGATTATTTTGGGCTATTGCATTTTTTTTATTTATTTTAATCGCTTGAATATAGGCTTTTTTAGCTTCATTCGGCTGGTTGCTATTTTCAAACAATGACCCTAGATTATTAAATGCGGCTCCAAAATTTGGATCGAGTTTTATGGTTGTTTTGTAGGCCTCAATGGCTTTGTCCGAGGCCCCGACCGCCGCCAAAGCCAGTGCCGCAATAAAATGTGATTTTGGATCATTGGGATTTAATCTTAAGGCTCTGTCTATAATTGCCAATGCATCATTTGGCTTGCCGCCAAAGAAAACAATTTCGGCGAGATCCCGGTGATATAATGCCTTATTTCCATCAAGCTGCGTCGCCCTATGCATCATTTGCATAGCTATTTCAACGCGCCCTCCCTGAAAGGCAAGCTGCCCAAGCAGATGGTAGGCAGGATGGTATTTATCGTTGGCCGTAATAATCTCACGGCAAACTTTTTCGGCCTGCCCAATCATTCCTTGATTGGCAAATTTGACAGCCGTTTGTATCGCATCATTTATATTCATTTTGGTAACATTATTGCCTTTAATAGCTCAATCAAGAACCCGTTTTAATCGCTGATATATTTCATAAAATGACGCAGCATCATTATAGTCTGTCTTAAGTTTTTAGGAGTGTATATCAATCGTGAAAATTGGTCAAAAGGTTAGCCAACGAATGAAAGAAATATCTTTCACCATCAAATGTGTTTCCCGGGCGGGGATTATTCCAAAAAATCAATTCTTTATAAAGATAGTGGTGGTGTTCGCAGTCAGCCGCGAACCAGTCTCTGACTGTTTTCCCTGTTAATATAGGAAAATACAGGGAAATATTGCAATTATTACTCTTTTAGAGAATGTTTTTGACTAAATAGCTACGGAAATCAAGTAATTACCAATAGTTTCCCCAAAATAATAACAGGGAATTACTTTTTAAGAACAGAGATTTTAATTGCTGAAACAGGGTAATATAAAATAGGAGTGAAGATTAATTGAACATTAGTTTTCTTTGACAAAAAGCGAGACTTATTCTCAATTGTTCCCCGTCAAAG
>CALDNY010000236.1 GCA_937914685.1 uncultured Kordiimonadaceae bacterium | reverse complement strand
CCATCTCTAAACTTGTAATATCAAACTAGAAAATAGGCCTTATGCTGAGGTCTCAGCCTATTATAAGCATAAAATTATTTTTTTACAGTGTGTTTTAAAGTGTTTAAATTTAAAGTTGACAGTGTCAATATTTAATGTATGTTATCACTGTAAACATACTGTTATTTTAAATTGCTTATCAGGGATTATAAATGCTTAAATTTATAACAAACAACTTTCAATCAAGGCCGGTGATTTCCTTAACAAGTCTGGCCATATTGGTCATTATTCTTGGTTTGATTATCACCCGTGCAACAGCGGTTGCAAGCCGAGGACAAGCAGATTTTAATGATCTAGACTTATCAAAGGCATTGATGGTCAGTACGGTCATTGCCAAACAAGTTGATCATTATACCACCATTCAAAAAATATCAGGGCAAATCATTGCCGCCCGCGAAAGTGACCATGGCTTTGACCGCTCTGGTGTGCTTGATCAAATTTATGTAGACGAAGGAGACCGCGTTAAAAAAGGTGATCTTCTGGCAAAATTAGATATGCGTAAATTAAACGCGCGAGCGCAAGAATTAACAGCGGAGCTTGAAGGTGCGAAAGCCAGTGAGAATGAAGCATCGGCAAATTTAACGAGGGCCCAAGCAGATTTTGATCGCTATCAAGTGTTAAAACAAAGTGGACATATTTCACAGCATAAATTTGATCAGGTCACCTATGATTTAGCGGCAATAAAAGCGCGGTTAATTGCGGCAAAATCATCAATTAAAAGGTCACGAGCCGCATTGAATAGTTTAGATACTGACCGTCAAATGTCAACTTTAAGAGCGCGTTTTGATGGTAGTGTCGTCACCCGTTATTTAGACGAAGGGGCCTCTTTTGGTCAAGGCGGCAAAGCGATTATTCGCCTAATAGAAGATAGCAAACTTGAAATTCATGTGGGTCTACCTGAAACTGCAATTGCCACCCTTAAAACTGGCGAAATCTATCAATTTAGCCAAATGGGTAAAAACATTGAAACCACTTTGCGTTCGGTTATTTCGAAAGTTGATCTCAATACGCGCACGGTAACGGCCATATTCGATGTAAAGTCTACAGATAATATTATTGCGGGCAGTTTAGCCCAACTTTCCATTAATGTTGATGTGATGGGAAAAGGCTTTTGGCTACCCACAGACGCCCTTGGTGAAAGCCGCCGAGGATTATGGAGCGCCTATAGCCTTAGTGCGATCGAGGGGCAAAATAATATAAGCCAATTAAAACGCCAAGAATTACAAGTTATATATACAGAGGCAAATAGAGTTTTTGTTCGCGGAACCCTTACTGATGGTGACCAAGTGGTGGCGAGCGGTATTCACCGCCTTGCCCCTGGTATTTTGGTTACAAGCAATTAAGGAATAATCTGATGTGGAGCAACTTATTTTATAGAAATCGCAGACTGACAGCACTGGTGCTTGGCTTTATCATTGTTGCTGGATTATCTGCAATTTCATCATTACCGCGCCAAGAAGACCCGCTTATTGCCCACCGTTTTGACGTTATTGTCACAAGCTTCCCCGGTGCAAGTGCCGAACGGGTTGATGCGTTGGTTACAGAAAAGATTGAGGTTGCCCTTACCCGTGTTGATGAAATTAGAGACATAAGAAGCACATCAAAAGCAGGTGTTTCAAATATTTCTATAGAATTAGAAGAAGATATTGCCAGAGATGATTTAGAAAATGTCTGGTCAAAGGTTCGCGATAAACTTAGTGATGCAAGCTCAAAATTGCCTGCGGGAGCAAGCAAACCTTATCTATTAGACCGAGAAACCCCTGTTTACACCTTTATGGTTGGCCTTACCTGGAAAAATAAAGCTCAACAAGATCAACCGCCGCAACTTGATATTTTAGGTAGATTTACTAAGGATTTAGAACGTGTTATAGCACCAATCG